>NZ_JAAGPK010000056.1:0-241 GCF_017104685.1 Burkholderia sp. Tr-20355
GGATCATGAAAAAAAAAAAAAAAAATAAAATCTTTCATATTTGTCTTTCTATTGCCCTCGCTATCTTTCTCCCTCCCCTCATTCTTGTATCATCCGCTCGCCCCATGTCCTTACTCTCTCTCTCCTCTCTCCGATCACCTTTCGTTTCTTTTCCATCCTCTGCTCCAGTACCCCCTACGTTCTCACCTTACTGTACATTTTCTCTTCATAGTTCCTATCCCTTCCTCCACCCCGCGCTCCT
>NZ_JAAGPK010000057.1:0-47091 GCF_017104685.1 Burkholderia sp. Tr-20355
CGACGGGTCTGTCGTCGGCCAACAGCTCGATCGATTCGCTGTCGACTTCGACCTCAACAGGCCTCTCGTCCGCGAACAGCTCGATCACCTCGCTGTCCACGTCGACCTCGACCGGCCTGTCGTCGGCAAATAGCTCGATCACGTCCCTGTCCACGTCAACGTCGACGGGCCTGTCGTCCGCGAATAGCTCGATCACTTCGCTGTCCACGTCGACCTCGACGGGTCTGTCGTCGGCCAACAGCTCGATCGATTCGCTGTCGACTTCGACCTCAACAGGCCTCTCGTCCGCGAACAGCTCGATCACCTCGCTGTCCACGTCGACCTCGACCGGCCTGTCGTCGGCCAATAGCTCGATCACTTCGCTGTCGACGTCGACCTCGACGGGCCTGTCCTCGGCGAACAGCTCGATCACTTCGCTGTCCACCTCGACCTCGACCGGCTTGTCGTCGGCCAACAGCTCGATCACCTCGCTGTCGACCTCGACGTCGACGGGCCTCTCGTCGGCCAACAGCTCGATCACTTCGCTGTCCACCTCGACCTCGACCGGCCTGTCGTCGGCGAACAGCTCGATCACGTCGCTCTCGACCTCGACCTCGACCGGCCTCTCGTCGGCTAACAGCTCGATCACGTCCCTGTCCACGTCGACGTCGACCGGCCTCTCGTCGGCTAACAGCTCGATCGATTCGCTGTCGACTTCGACCTCGACCGGCCTCTCGTCGGCTAACAGCTCGATTACCTCGCTGTCGACTTCGACCTCGACTGGCCTTTCGTCGGCGAACAGCTCGATCACGTCGCTGTCCACCTCGACCTCGACGGGCCTCTCGTCGGCGAACAGCTCGATCACTTCGCTGTCGACCTCGACGTCGACGGGCCTGTCCTCGGCCAACAGCTCGATCACTTCGCTGTCCACGTCGACCTCGACGGGTCTGTCGTCGGCCAACAGCTCGATCGATTCGCTGTCGACTTCGACCTCAACGGGCCTCTCGTCGGCGAACAGCTCCATCACTTCGCTGTCCACGTCGACCTCGACGGGTCTGTCGTCCGCGAACAGCTCGATCACGTCGCTGTCCACGTCGACCTCGACGGGCCTCTCGTCGGCGAACAGCTCCATCACTTCGCTGTCCACGTCGACCTCGACGGGCCTCTCGTCCGCGAATAGCTCGATCACGTCCCTGTCCACCTCGACCTCGACGGGCCTCTCGTCGGCGAACAGCTCGATCACTTCGCTGTCCACCTCGACTTCGACCGGCTTGTCGTCGGCAAACAGCTCGATCACTTCGCTGTCCACGTCGACCTCGACGGGTCTGTCGTCAGCGAACAGCTCGATCACTTCGCTGTCCACGTCGACGTCGACGGGCCTGTCCTCGGCCAACAGCTCGATCACTTCGCTGTCCACGTCGACCTCGACGGGCCTCTCGTCCGCGAACAGCTCCATCACGTCGCTGTCCACGTCGACCTCGACCGGCCTGTCCTCGGCGAACAGCTCGATCACTTCGCTGTCGACCTCAACCTCGACGGGCCTGTCGTCGGCAAATAGCTCGATCGATTCGCTGTCGACTTCGACCTCGACGGGTCTGTCGTCGACGAATAGCTCGATCACTTCGCTGTCGACCTCGACCTCGACTGGCCTCTCGTCGGCTAACAGCTCGATCACTTCGCTGTCCACGTCGACCTCGACGGGTCTGTCGTCGGCCAACAGCTCGATCGATTCGTTGTCGACCTCGACCTCGACCGGCCTGTCCTCGGCGAATAGCTCGATCACATCGTTGTCCACCTCGACTTCGACCGGCTTGTCGTCGGCGAACAGCTCGATCACGTCGTTGTCCACCTCGACCTCGACGGGTCTGTCGTCGGCGAACAGCTCGATCACGTCGCTGTCCACCTCGACCTCGACGGGTCTGTCGTCGGCGAACAGCTCGATCACGTCGCTGTCCACCTCGACCTCGACCGGCCTGTCCTCGGCAAATAGCTCGATCACGTCCCTGTCCACCTCGACTTCGACCGGCTTGTCGTCGGCGAACAGCTCGATCACGTCGTTGTCCACCTCGACCTCGACGGGTCTGTCCTCGGCAAATAGCTCGATCGATTCGCTGTCGACCTCGACCTCGACCGGCCTCTCGTCGGCGAACAGCTCGATCACGTCGCTGTCCACCTCGACCTCGACGGGCCTCTCGTCGGCAAACAGCTCGATCACGTCCCTGTCGACCTCGACCTCGACTGGCCTCTCGTCGGCAAACAGCTCGATCACGTCGTTGTCGACCTCGACCTCGACCGGTATCAGTTCGCTGTCCACCGGCCTGAGCAGCACGAACAGCTCGGTGTCGTCGCTGTCGACTTCCACGTCGACGGGCCTGTCCTCGGCAAACAGCTCGATCACCTCGCTGTCGACCTCGACCTCGACCGGCATCAACTCGCTGTCCACCGGCCTGAGCAGCACGAACAGCTCGGTGTCGTCGCTGTCGACTTCCACGTCGACGGGCCTGTCCTCGGCGAACAGCTCGATCACATCGCTGTCGACCTCGACCTCGACCGGCCTTTCGTCGGCAAACAGCTCGATCACGTCCCTGTCGACCTCGACCTCGACCGGCCTCAACTCGCTGTCCACTGGCCTGAGCAGCACGAACAGCACGATCCTGTCGCTGTCCACGTCGACATCGACCGGCATCGGCTCGCTGTCCACCGGCCTGAGCAGCACGAACAGCTCGGTGTCGTCGCTGTCGACCTCGACGTCGACCGCGATCAACGCAGCGAAGACGCACTACTACAGCGTCAACGACAACGGCACGCAGCAAGCCAACTACGACAACACGGGCGCAACCGGCACCAACGCCCTCGCCGCCGGCGTGAACGCCAGCGCGGCGGGCGCCAGCAGCGTGGCCGTCGGCGACGGCTCGAACGCGCAGACCGCAGGCTCGGTCGCGATCGGCCAAAACGCATCGGCAACGGGCGGCAAGGCCGTGTCGATCGGCTCGGGCAACACCGCGTCCGGCGACGGCGCGGTCGCGATCGGCGATCCGAACGTGGCGACGGGTACCGGCGCGGTGGCGATGGGTGCGAACAACACGGCGACCGGCGACGGCGCGGTGTCCCTCGGCAACCAGAACACCGCAACCGGCGCCAGCGCGCTCGCCCTCGGCAGCTCGAACCAGGCCACCGCGGACAACACGATCGCGCTGGGCAACCAGGCCACGGCCAGCGCCACCGGCGCCCAGGCCTACGGCTCGGCCGCCAAGGCCACGGCCGCCGACGCGCTCGCCTTCGGCACGAACGCACAAGCGAACGTCGCGAACTCGATCGCACTGGGCGCCAACTCGGTCACGGCCGCGGCCGTCGGCACGTCGAGCGCCACGATCGGCGGCGTCCAGTACTTCTTCGCGGGCAGCTCGCCGGTCGGCGTGGTCAGCGTCGGTGCACCGGGCGCGGAACGCCAGATCACGAACGTCGCCGCCGGCCGGATCTCGGCCACGAGCACGGACGCGATCAACGGCAGCCAGCTGAACGCGACGAACAACGCGATCAACACGCTGTCGACGTCCACCGCGTCGAACGTCGCGTCGCTGTCGACCGGCATCAACTCGCTGTCGACCGGCCTGAGCACGACGAACAGCAACGTGGCATCGCTGTCCACGTCGACCTCGACCGCGATCAACTCGCTGTCGACGGGCCTCAGCACGACGAACAGCAACGTCAACTCGCTGTCGACGTCGACCTCGACGGGCATCGGTTCGCTGTCCACCGGCCTGAGCACGACGAACAGCAACGTGGCCTCGCTGTCGACCGGCGTGACGAACATCAACAACACGCTGAACTCGCTGTCGACGTCGATCAACAACAACACGACGCGGACGGCGAACAACAACGGCGTCGCGGCCGACATGAACGGCAAGGGCACCGACGTCCCGACCGTCACCGCCGGCTCGAACTCGGTGGCGATCGGCGCGAATTCGAACGACGGCGGTCGCTCGAACGTCGTGTCGGTCGGCAACGACCAGCAGCAGCGCCAGATCACGAACGTCGCGCCGGGTACGCAAGGCACCGACGCGGTGAACGTGAACCAGTTGACGCAGGTGCAGACGACGCTGTCGACGGCACTGTCGGGCCAGCAGGCGCAGATCAACTCGCTGGGTTCGCAACTGCAGCAGACCGACCAGATGGCGAAGCAGGGTATCGCGGCCGTCGGCGCGATGGCATCGATCCCGCAGCTCGATCGCGACGCCAACTTCGGGATGGGCGTGGGCACGTCGACCTTCCTCGGCCAGAAGGCGATGGCGGTCAACATGCAGGCGCGCATCACGGAGAACCTGAAGGCGTCGATCAACGGCGGCTTCAGCGGCGGTCAGAAGGTGATCGGCGCCGGCATGCTCTATCAGTGGAAGTAACGCGTCGCGCCACGCGGCCGTCCGGCTCGCCAGCCGGACGGCCCGTGGCGGCCCCGACGGCCAGACGAGCCCGCCGCGCAACCCGTGGCGGGCTTCAGTCAACCCAAGCATTGAGGATGTAACCGTGAACAAACTCGCTCTTGCGCTCGCGCTCTCCGCAACGGCCCTGGCCGCATGCTCGACCGCATCCGGTCCGACCTTCAGCGCCTCCGAACTGCAGCCGCGCGACGGCGTGCGTACCTTCCAGGTGGACTGCCACGGCCTGCTGTCGGGCCCGCAGACCTGCATGAAGGCCGCCCGCAAGATCTGCGGCGAAGAGCCGGTACGCGCCGTCGACTCGGCCCGCGCGCTGCGCGACAAGTCCGATCCCGCGACGCTCGTGTTCCAGTGCGGCGCCGCACCGGCCGAAGCGGCCTCGGCCGCCACGCCGGCCACCGCCGCCGTTGTCGAACAGGTGAACCTGTCGGGCGACGCGCTGTTCGCCACCGACCACGCAACGCTCGCACCGACGGCGCGCGAATCGCTCGACCGCCTGCTGAACGAGCGCAAGGACCACACGTACTCGCAGGTGACGGTCACCGGCTTTACCGATTCGGTGGGCAGCGACGACTACAACCTCGCGCTGTCGAAGCGCCGCGCCGAATCGGTCGCCGCCTATCTGAAGGCACACGGCCTGAAGGCCGACTCGATGACGGTGTCGGGCCGCGGCAAGGCCGATCCGGTCGCGTCGAACGCGACGCCCGAAGGCCGCGCGAGCAACCGCCGCGTCGAAATCCGGCTGCAGCACTGAGCAGCCGGCCGCCGCACGTGCGGCGGCCCGGTCCGGCAGGCCGCCAGCGCCGCGCCGGGCAACGCGGGCGCCGCTTCGCCGGCGCCCCGCCCCCGTGGGCCGGCGGGTATGTCAAAGTTCGTCACGGCCTGCCAAAAACGGCGATTTCCATGCCACAATCGCCGCAGACAGTCGCCGGGGCAGCCTGCCCGAATCGCGCGCCGTGCCAGGCGTGCCCGACGACACGCCGGAATCCGGCTGCCGCCCTCGCGAACCACGTCGCCCGATTCGCGTGCCGCGGCGCACCGGCGCGAATCCAACCATGACAACCCACGGCGCGCCGCTTCCAGGCCAGACGCTCGACGCGATGCCCGGACGCACGACGCCGCAGAGGAAACCAACCGGTGACGGACATCAATGAAGCCGCCGCGCGCGGCACCCGCAAGCAACGGCCGGCGGTCGGCATCTCGCTGTTTGCGCGCGACGGCCAGGCGATCTGGGAAAACGGCATTCACCAGAACATCGCGTTCCTCGCGATGATGCTCAAGCGCTCGGATCGCGTCGGTCCCGTCTATTTCCTGAACGGCGGCGACGCGAACGCGCTGCCGGCCGGCCTCGAACTCGACGGCCTCGACATCCCGCTCGTGAAGCCCTCCGACGTCACGCACGAACTCGACGTCGTGATCGAAATGGGCGCGCAGCTGCCGGTCGAATGGCTCAGGCACATGAAGGCGCTCGGCAAGAAGATCGCCGCGTTCTTCTGCGGGCACGTCTATGCGGGCCTGTGCGAAACGCCGATCTTCGGAAAACCGTCGGGACACGTGTTCAACGGCGCGCCGTTCGACGAAGTGTGGCTGCTTCCGCAATACGACAAGACCGCGGCGCCAATGCTGCAGACGATCCTGCGCGCGCCCGTCCACCTGATGCCGCACATCTGGTCCCCATACTTCCTGGAGCGCCGCGCCGCCGTGCTCGCCGGCGAAGGCGCATCGTTCGGCTATCGGCCGGGCCAGCGCCCGTGGCGCCTCGCGATGCTCGAGCCGAACATCTCGGTCGCCAAGTCCTGCCACTACCCGATGCTGGCATGCGACGCGTTCTACCGCGCGCGGCCGGACGCGGTGCAACACATGTTCGTCGTCAACTCGATGCACATGAAGGAACATCCGACCTTCGTGCACTTCGCGAACAGCCTCGACCTCGTCCGCCAGCACAAGGCGACGTTCGAACCGCGACTCGATCTGCCGGGCTTCATGGCGCGCCACGCGGATGCGGTCGTGTCGCACCACTGGGAAAACGGACAGAACTATCTGTATTACGACGTGCTGTACGGCGGCTATCCGCTGATCCACAACTCGACGCTGATCGGCGACGCCGGCTATTACTATCCGGACTTCGACGCCGCCGCGGGCGGCCGCGCACTGCTCGAAGCGTGGCTGCATCACGACGAACGCCTCGACGATTACCGCGCGAAAGCCGGCCGGCTGCTGCAATCGGTCTCGATCGACAACCCCGCGAACCTCGACGCGTTCGTCTCGCGTCTGGTCGCCTGAACCGGAGCATACGCATGTCGGACTCCAATGCCCGTCAAGCGCCCGGCGAGGGCAAGCGTCTCGTCGTCGGCGTGTCGCTGTTCGTGCGCGGCGCCGGCCAGTCGCTATGGGAAAACGGCATCTTCCAGAACTGCCTGCTGCTGATCCTGCTGCTGCGCCAGTCGCCGCTCGTCGCGCAAGCCGTGATGGTGAACGGCGGCGAACAGGTCGCCGATCCGCAAATGATGCTCGGCGAGTGGGACGTGCCGCTACTGTCGATGGACGAAGCGCTGGAACGCTGCGACGTGCTGATCGAAATGAGCGCGCAGTTCGGTGCCGACTACCTGCGCGCGTTCCGCGACCGCGGCGGCAAGGTCGTCACGATGCGGGTCGGCAACGACTACGTGATCGACATCGAACGTGCGATGTTCAACAAGCCGTCGGGCTTCCTGTTCTCGGGCGCGCCGTACGACGCGGTCTGGACGATTCCCGAGTTCGAGCGCTCGTGCCTGCATTATTACCAGACCGGCCTGCGCGCGCCCGTCACGATCGTCCCGCACATCTGGCATCCGATGCTGTTCGACAAGGCGCGGGCGACGCTCGGCGCCGGTTTGTCGTTCGGCTATCAGC
Source organism: Burkholderia sp. Tr-20355 (assembly GCF_017104685.1). NCBI lineage: Bacteria > Pseudomonadati > Pseudomonadota > Betaproteobacteria > Burkholderiales > Burkholderiaceae > Burkholderia > Burkholderia sp. Tr-20355. The sequence continues at coordinate 7,308 of NZ_JAAGPK010000057.1, forward strand.
CCGGCAAGCCGCGCTGGCGCGTGACGATGTTCGAGCCGAACATCTGCATGGTGAAGACGAGCGTCATCCCGATGCTGGTGACCGAGGAGGCATATCGCGCGAAGCCCGATTTCCTCGAGTTCGTGCGCGTGTGCAACACGATCCACCTGAAGGAACATACGACGTTCGTCCACTTCGCGAAGAGCCTCGACATCGTGAACCACGGCATCACGACGTTCGAAAGTCGTTACGCAGTGTATGAGTTCATGGCCGCGTACGGCGATGCCGTGGTGTCGCACACGTGGGAAAACGCGCAGAACTACCTGTACTACGAGCTGCTGTACGGCGACTATCCGCTAATCCACAACTCGCCGTTCCTCGGCAAGGCCGGGTATTTCTATCCGGACTTCGACTGCCAGGCCGGCGGCCGCGCGCTGCTGCAGGCGTTCGCCGAGCACGACGCGAATCTCGACGCGTACCGCGAGCAGTCGAAGCACGTGCTCGACTCGGTCAGCATCTACAACCCCGAGAACGTCGCGGCCTATACGGACGCGATCGCCACCCTCTACCGCGACGCGTGACGCGCCGCCTTTTCCGGACTCCGACATGAACGCACGCCTGCCTCTTACCCGCGCCAGATGGCTGATCGGCTGCGCCGCCGCTTCGATCGCACTCGGCGCGCACGCGCAATCGGCCGGCGAATCCGCCGACGCGCTGCTCCGCGACTCGGATGCGGTGTTCAAGCAGCTCGACGCCGGCCAGTACGGCGCGGTGTGGACCGACGCCGCCGCGTTCGTGAAGGCGCGCATCAAGCAGGACCAGTTCGCGGCCGACATGCAGCATGCGCGCCAGTCGGTCGGTGCGGTCAGCCGTCGCGGCTGGGCGCAGGTCACGCGGATCCGCTACACGAATGCGTCGACGACGCCCGATGGGCTCTACGCGAACGTCGACTACACCACCACGCTGACGAGCGGCGCAACGGTCTACGAGAAGCTGAGCTTCCGCCTCGAAGACGACGGCCGCTGGCACCTGACGGGCTACGTGCCGCGCCAGTCGCAGAACTTCGCGCAATAAGCCGCCCGCCCCACGGAGCCGCCCCGATGAAACTCAATGTCGCGATTACGATGAACGTGCAGCGCGACGCGACGCAGTCGATCTGGTACAACGGCGCGAACCAGCACTGCGTGTACCTGTACATGCTGCTGAAGCAGTCGCCGCTGATCGGCGAAGTCTGGCTCGCGCACGACAACGGCATCACCGAGTATCCGCAGGCGTTGATGATGGACGCGTTCGGCGACGCGCTGCGGCCGCTGTCGGCCGTCGTCCACCAGACCGACCTGCTGATCGAGATGAATGCGTTCGTCGATCCGTCGCACACGGACGCCGTGCGCCGGCGCGGCGGCAAGTGCGTGTCGTACCGCTTCGGCAACGACTACGTGATCGCGGTCGAGACGATCAACTTCGAGAAGAACGACTGGAAGCCGAACCCGCACCGCGTGCAGTTCGACGAGATCTGGACCAACCCGCAGCACATGCACACGTGCGCGGCCTATTTCCAGGCCGTGTACCGCGCGCCGGTGATCGAGCTGCCGCACATCTGGTCGCCGTATTTCATCGAGCGCAGCCTCGACGCCGATCCCGAACTGAAGGCGCGCTTCGGCTACCGCAATCACGGCACGGCCAAGCGCATCGCGTTCTTCGAGCCGAACCTGAACGTCGTGAAGAGCGCGATCGTGCCGATGCTCGCCGCGAACGCGTGCTACGTCGCGCATCCGGAGCTCGTCGAGCACGTGTACATGACCAACACGTTCGACAAGAAGGAAAACGTCGCCTTCAAGCATCTCGCGCTCGGGCTCGAGATGGTGCGCGACGGCAAGGCGACCGCCGACGTGCGCGCGCCGTTCGTCGCGTGGGCCGCGCATCACACCGACATCGTCGTGTCGCACCACTGGGAAAACGGCCTCAACTACCTGCTGTACGACGCGCTGTACGGCAACTACCCGCTCGTGCACAACTCGCCGTTCCTGCGCGACGTCGGCTATTACTATCCGGACTTCGAGATCTTCGATGCGGCGCGCGCGATCGCGACCGCCGCGCAGACGCACGACGCGCGTCTCGACGACTACGCGGCGGCGGCGCGCCGCTGCCTGCACCAGGTCGACACGCTCGCCGAGCACAACGTCCGCGCATACTCCGAGCAGATCCAGACGTTGTTCGCCGGCCGCGCACTCGGCTGACCGCCTTCGCTCGCGTTCACGTCCATGAACCAGACCATCCGCAACTTCGTCGTGATCGATTCGATCCACGGCCCGTTTCTCATCAACCGTCACTGCGCGCTGCAGGCCGAGGCATTGATCAAGACCGGCCGGCCACATATCCAGGGCGAACTCGACACGATCCTGCACGTGATCGAGCAACTGCCCGACGGCGCGATCGCGGTGGACGGCGGTGCGAACGCGGGGCTCGTGTGCGTGCCGGTCGCGCACCGGCTGCGCGCGCGCGGCGGCCGCGTGTACGCATTCGAGCCGCAGCGCACGCTGTTCCATGCGCTCGGCGGCACCATCGCGCTCAACGAGCTCGACAACCTCCACCTGCTGAACATGGGGCTGGCCGCCGCCAACGGCACGATGAAGGTGCCCGATGTCGACTACGGGCAGGATGCCGATTTCGGTTCGGTGTCGCTCGTCGACGGGCAATCATCGGGCGGCACGCCGACGCCGGTCGTCCGGCTCGATTCGCTCGGCCTGCCGCGCCTGGATTTCCTGAAGCTCGACATCGAAGGGATGGAGATCGACGCGCTGCGCGGCGCGCGGCGGCTGATCGAGACACATCTGCCGTGGTGCTGGATCGAATACTGGAAAGTCGGCGAGGCGCCGATCATCGATACGTTCGCCGGTCTCGACTATACGTTCTACCGGATCGACGGACTGAACATGCTGTGCGTGCCGAACGCGCGCTGGGACCGGCAGCGCCTGCTGATCTCGGGCGACCCGCTCGCCGTCGGATCGGCGACCGGAAACGGCGCGGATCAGGCAGCGGCCGCACCCGCCAATGCCGACGCCGACGCGCCCGAAACGAACTGGAACCGCGCACTCGACCACGAGTCGCGCGGCGAGTGGGGGCATGCGATCGATCGCTGGCAACGCGCACGCGGCCGCGGGCTCGACGACGATGCGATCGCGTTGCAGCTTGCGTCGTGCTACGGCTTCGCCGGCGCACCCGAGGCCGGGCTTGCGGCACTCGACCATTTCGGGGACCCGGCCGCACTGCCCGACGCGGCGCGCGGGCGCATCGAACTGGCGCGCTCGGCACTGCTGCTGCGCGCCGGCCGGCGCGACGAGGCCGCGCGCGCCACCATCGACAGCGAAAACGTGCTGACGTCCGCACAGTTCGGGCTGCCGACGGAGCGGCTCTACCAGGGCCAGCCGCTGCACGGCAAGCGGCTGCTCGTGCTCAGCTACGGCGGCATCGGCGACCAGCTTCAGTACGCCCGCTACCTGCATGCGCTCGACGCGCTCGGCTGCGCCGGCGTGACCGTGGTCGTGCCCGACGCGCTGGCCGGCCTGCTGCGCCATACGTTCCCGCGTATCGAATTCGTCGGCGCGCACGGCGCGTGGGTCGACACATCGCAGATCGCACACGACTACTGGTGTTCGTTCCTGATGCTCGCCGCGCAGTTCGGCTACGCGCCGGCGCCGGAAGGTGCGCCACCCGCTTACCTGGCGTGTCCGCCCGCGCATGCCGACGCATGGCGCGAGCGCGTGGCGCGCGACGGCCACGCGGCCGGTATGCGCCGCATCGGGCTCAACTGGCGCGGACGCGACGAAAGCGACGCACGCTTCCATCGCGCGGCTAGCCTGCGCGACTTCGCTCCGCTTGCCGGGATGCACGGCTACGCCGCGTACTGCATCAACCGCGACCTGTCCGCACAATCCGAACAGTCGGACCTGCCGGTCACCTTCCCGCATCAGGCGATCGGCGATTTCAGCGATCTGGCCGCGCTGATGCTCGCGATGGACGCCGTGGTGACCACCTGCACCGCGCACATCCATCTCGCCGGCGCGCTCGGCGTACCGGCCGTGCTGCTGCTCAGCCCGAAAGCCGACGCCCGCTGGGAAACCGGTTCGCGCAGCGCGCTCTATCCGGGCATCCGGATCGTGCGCGCCGCGCACGTCGGCCGATGGGACGATGCAGTCGACCGCGCGATGGCGCTGGTGCTGGGCGGTTTCGGAAAGGATTGACCGGTTTGACTGGCCGCGTGACCGAGCCGCTGCGGCGCAGCGGGCCCGCACGCGCGGCGGCTGCCCTACACCGGCACGCGATCGCCGCTTTGCGCGGCGAACACGCGGCCATGCCGCCGCCCCATGCGGGCGAGCACGGCAAAACAACGGACCGCCTGCCCGCTTGCACTGCCGGATTGCCTGGCGAGGCTGTCGGACACGCCGCGCGCGATCGCCGAATCGTCGCCGCACGCGCCGGCGATGACGCCCGCGTAATAGTGCCGCGCCGCCAGCTCGCGGCCGTTGGCATCGATCGGTTTCATCCGCTGAATGCGACGCGCGACGGCCTTCAGGCCGTCGAGGTACGGCGCGACATCGATCGGCACATCGGTCGACTCGGCGCCGAGTTGCCACAGCATGTCCGCCAGTTCGGCGATCGCGACCAGGTCGCGCGCATCGGTTGCCTGCGTGCCCGTTCCGGCTCCGGCCTTCGTCCCCGCCATGCCACACCCCTTTGCGATTCGTCTCACCCTCGCCCGGCACCGGCGCGTCGTGCGCGCCGCCCCGCCCGTTCCCGCGCCGTCACACGGCGGCCGGCGACCGCCATGAAAAGCGGATGCCCTGCGCCCAGGCGACACCGGCATCCACGATGATCTGCCGGTCGATCTCGCTCTCCACGCCTTCGACGACGACGTGCCGCGCGCCTTCGTGCGCGAACGCGATCAGCCTGCGGAACTGGTAACGCCCGATCGCGTTGCGCTTGATCATCGACAAGACCGACCGGTCGAGCTTCACGATGTCGGGATTGCCGACCACCAGATTGTTCAATGCGCTGAAACCGACGCCGAAATCGTCGATCGCGATCCGGCAACCGGCCTGCCGGAAGCGGTTCACGAACGACCGGCCCGCGACGGGGTTCAGCGGCCCCGTCTCCGTGATCTCGACCACCAGCCGCGCCGCCACCGACGGCTCGCGCTCGAGCCGCCTGAAAATCGCCAGCCACGCGTCGTCGACGACCGCGCTCGCCGCCGCGACGTTGCAACCGAGCACCGCGGCCGGATCGGCGCGCAGCGCGTCGATCGTCCGGCCGACCACCAGCCGGTCGAACCAGCGCATCAGCCCGAGCGCCTCGAGGCGCGGCAAGAATGCGAGCGGCGGCAGCGCATCGCGCTCGCCCCAGCGCAACCGCGCCAGACGCTCCTGATACAGCACACCGCCCGACAGGTCGGCCCGGCACACCGGTTCGTGCGCGAACCCGAGCCGGCTTTCCACGAAACTGCGTACCGACGCGAGGTCGGCATGATCGTCGGGGGCGCCGAACACGAGATCGATTTCGTCACGATTCGCTTCCCGATTCGCCTCCAGGCGAGCTTCGACCGCATTCATCCGGCGCTCCGGCAAATGGCGAGCCGCCGATCGCGGCTCGACCTCAACAAACACGCGGAGCAAACCTACCCTGACGCGCTCCGCCGCCTACCCGGCCCATCCTGTTATGACGATTTTTTCCGGGAGCGTACTTTTCGCTTCGGCGCGCCGTCAAATTCGATATTTTCAGTGATATTCAACTACTGCCAATACACCATGCACGCATCATGCCGACAGTGCGACAGGTTACACAACACAAAATACGGAACCTCGAATCCAGCTCGCTTATCTTCATCGCCCGGACAGTTTTATCCGAATCGATTTCTTTCACGACATTACGGGACTGCAAATCGAAAAATCGTTAATTGATCAGACTAAAGCAGATGCACGAATCACCGTTTTCCATTGATGCACGGGCCCGCGACGCAAGCCCTCGACCCGGCCCGCCATCCGCCGGAAACCGGCCGCCGCGCATCATTCGATCACCGCAGCATTCAATTTTCTCGCTGCAAACGACATTATTTAATCTCGAAACAGAATTCACCGCGTCAAATCAATAATATCAAGTTTTATTTATATGATGATTATGAATTGAACCATATTTAACAATCTTAAAGACTTGTTAACCTATAAAATTGTTTCCGACGGACTTCCCTCGGAGCCGTCAATTTCGTGCCTTCAAAACCGTCGAACCGATCGGGTTCGGCGGTTTCTTTTTTAACGGCACCATTTCGTCAGACATTAGGGCGGGACAACCCCGATGGCGGCCGACGGCGCCATGAAAGTACGCCGTGGAAAATCGGGCCTTATGCGGCCGGCGTGCCGATCAGGTTCGCGAGCAGCGCGTCGTACTCGGCGACGAGCGCCGGATTCGCCGACGTATAGCGGCCGAGGATCTCCCGCTGGCGCCGCGTGTATGCTTCCCAGTCGTCGTCGTGCGTATGCAGCGCACGCAGCAGCGCGTCGGCGCCCTGCTGCACGTCGTTGTCCGGATAGTAGTAGCCGAGGTCGGGCGCGAGGCTCGCGTTGTGCACGAGCGGATAACCCTGCCAGCACACGTCGAAATAGAAGTAGTTCAGCGGGTTCGACCATTGGTGCGACACGACGATGTCGGTCAGGTCGGCCAGGAACACCGGCGTGTCGAAGCGACCGACGAAGCTCGCCTTGCCCGCGCGCACGATGTCCAGGTAATTCATCAGCATCACGAACTCGGGGCTGTCGTGCGCGAGGCGATCGGCGTTCGTCACGTGCGTGAAGCAGATCGCGTCGGGGTCGCGCCGATACGCTTCGTCGATGATCAGCATCGGATATACGCAGAACTTCACGACGTTGTGGTTCGGCTCCATCACCGTCAGCCGCTTGCCGGGCTCGCTGCGTGGCCGGTATTCGCCGTGCTCGGGCAACGTCTGCGCGCGTGCGGTGAGGAACATCGGATCCCACACGAACGGCACGACGCGCCCCGGGCAGCGGCGCAGCGACTGCAGGAACGGCAGCGACGAAGGCGCGATCTGCGGAATCGCCCATACCTCGTCGTAGCCGCGGTTGATGAACAGCGAATCCCACAGCCGGCGGCCGAACAGCATCGACTCCATCGCGTTGATGTACTCGACGCCGCAGCAATAGCTGACGAGCTTCGCGCCGCGTGCTTTCAGGTAGGCCGTCTGCTCGCCGTCGATCTGGCCGCCGAGCTCGATCACCACGTCGAGCGCATCCTTCATGTCGGCGAACGCGCGCGTGTCGTACACGTTGCGGTCCCACGGCAGCGCGTCGGTGAGCGGCACGTCGGTGGTGTTGACCAGCGTCACGCGGTAGCCGTGCGGCGACGCCATCAGCAGCTTCGCGAGAAACAGCGCGTTCTGCTTGATGCCGTTGATCCACAGGCTTTCGTCAGGGGCACGCAGTCCGATCGTGATACCGATGCGCAGGCCGTTCAGGACAGGAGACGTCATCGTCGGCAGGATGGAAGGTTGAATGGGAGCGGCATGGCGCAGTGTAGCGCGCGAAGCGCCGCCCGCGTCAAGCGGCGGCGGCCAACCCGGCATTCTAGCGGAGCGCCGTCCGCACACTGTCAGACATGGTCAGCGCCCGCCGCGGCCGTGCAAATCCGCCGGATCGTTATGCGATACTCATGCCACCCGCTGCGCCACCGGCCGGCAGGCTTTTCCGGGGTATTCGAGCGGGCACGCACACGACCACGCCGCACCTCGATGACAAGAAAGGCTGACAGAATGGACCACGATGCCGCGCAAGTCTTCCAGAAGATCCACGACGAACAGGGGTGGCACTCGCAGGAAAGCGTGTCCGGGTGGGGTTCGGAGCTGAAAAACACCGTGCAGGTCATTCGCGAGCTGCCGGGATTGCTGCGCCGCTTCGGCGTGCGTTCGATGCTCGATGCGCCGTGCGGCGATTTCAACTGGATGCGCCATGTCGACCTCGACGGCATCGACTACATCGGCGCCGACATCGTGCAAAACCTCGTGGTGGCCAACCAGGCAACGTGGGCGGCGCCGAACCGCCGGTTCGTGCATCTCGACCTGTTGCGGGATCCGTTGCCGGATGCCGACCTGATCCTCTGCCGCGACTGCCTGTTCCACTTTTCGCACGCCGACGTGTTCCGTGCGTTCGAGCGTTTCGCCGCGACCCGCGCGCGCTATCTGCTGACCACGACCTTCATCTATCGCAGCTATCCGCGCAACGCGGCAATCGCGACCGGCCAGTGGACGCCCATCAACCTCGAGATGCCGCCGTTCGACCTCGCCCCGCCGCTGACGCTGCTCGTCGAAGGCAGCAACGAATGCATCATCTACGGGGGCGACATCGGCACCGTGCCGATGTCCGATCGCTGCCTCGGGCTCTGGAACATGGAGAGCGTTCGCGAACGCTTGCGGCGCAGGCCGCTTCCCGGCCTGCGGAGCGCGCGATGATCGTCCTCAGCCATTTCAGCCAACCCGCGCCCGCCAGTCTCGAGAATCACCGCTGGTACGCGCAGGCGCACGGCTATCGTCACGAGATCGTCGATGCGTCCGCGATGCCGCAGGCGCTGCCGTTGCGGCCGCTGTATCGCTACGAATCGCTGCTCCACGTACTGCGCGGCGCGCAGCCCGACGCACTCGTGCTGCTGCTCGGCGAAGACGCGGCGATCATCGAGCCCGTCGCGCTCGAACGCCTGATGGCCGGGCGCGACATGCTGCTGGTCGACGCGTTCGCGCCGCCGCTGCCGCAGGTCGACGTGCAGATCTGGCGCAACACGGCGGACGTGCGCGCGATCGTGATGCAGCTCGTGCAGCGCTGCAAGCTCGGCAGCGCGCCGAAGCTGACGTCGGAGGCCGCGCTGTTCGACGGGCTCGACACGCATCGCTACCTGGAATTGATCGACGGGTTGTACGCCGTCATGCCGTGCGGCCCCCATCTCGATCCGATGTGGAGCCGCGAGCCCACCTTCGCGATCAGCATCGACGACACGCCGCACGATCCCGCGCGCAAGGGCGCGACGCCGCGTTTTCGCGACACGCTCGTCGCGTACGTCAATCGCTGCCGCGCCGCCGGCCGGCCGATGTTCTCGTTCGATCATGCCGCGGCCGCACCGGACGAAGCCGCCGAGCGCTGCACGTACAATCCCGGCCGGCCGATCGCGCTGATGATGCTGTACACGCCAAACATCGGCAGCTACGCCCGCGTCGCCGAACGCAATTTCCGGCGCTACTGCGACACGCACGGCTACACGCTCCACGTGCATCGCGACATCCCCGCGGAGATCGGGCTGAACGCAACGGGCAACTGGTTCAAGCCGTGGCTGCTGCACGCGTACCTGCAGCATCATGAATGGGTCGTGTGGCTCGATGCCGACGTACTGATCGCGAATCAGCAGCAGCCGCTGGAACCGTTGCTCGACGGGCGCGACTGGCTGCTTGCGCAGGATATCGGCCAGTGGGCGTTCAACTCGGGCGTGATGGCGTTCCGCCGCACCGAACGCAACGACGCGATGCTGCGCGACCTGATGACGACGATCGCCGCGCTGCACGACCGGTCGAGCGTCTACGCGAGCGACGGCGACCAACTGCATTTCATTCGCGCGATGGAGCGCGACGGGCAACTGCACGGCGAAGGCGTGGCCGATCTCGTCAGCCTCAACACGCCCTGGCTGTTCCGCCGCGCGGACAGCTACATCGTGCACTACTACGGCATGTGGTCGGCGATGCGCGCGCTGATGATGGCGCATGACGACGGGCTGCCGGGCTGACACCGCCGCTTCGGCATCGAACCCGCAAGGACGACGCGCCGGCCGGCTCCTGCCGGCCGGTGCGTCGTCGCACCGGATACCGTCAGATCGGCGTGATCGTCGGCGCGACGGCCGCCGGATCGGTGACGCTGGCCCTGCCGGTTTCGACGTGCCCCGCGATGCGGCGCGTCCAGCCCGCGTTGCCGGCCACCGCGAACTGCAGGTCGTACCACTGGCTGCTGCACGACAGGTCCCAGCGCGCTTCGATGCGCTGCCCGGCGGGAATCGTCAACGTGCGCGCCGCGCCGCCGTACGCGACATCGGTCGCCGTGACCGTGAGCGTGCCGGTGCCCGCATTGGCGATCGTGACATAGACGTCGCCGTTCGCCACGTCGTAGCACGGCGTGATTTCAGGCTTCGCGGCGGCATCCGCGGCGGCCGAACCCGCAAAGCGCCGGAAATAGCCGTTCGGCCCCCACACGCTCACCAGGTAGTTGCCGTTCGCGTCGAGCGCCCACGTGTCGGTCAACTGCTTGCCGGCCTCGACCGTATAACGGCGCGGCATCGCGGTCGAATCGCCCGTATAGACCCAGAAGTGCGCGCCCTGCGTGCCCGAATTGGCGAACGTCACCGCATAACCTTGCGCCTGGAGCCGGCCCGTCACGTGCAGCTCGTACGGCAGCGCGCGAGCCGGCCGCGTGCCGGGTTCCTGCGCCGTCACGACCTGCTGCGCGGTGCTGGCCGGCGCCGTCTGCGACGACGCGCGCGAGCATTGCAGGTCCGCCTGCGCGACATATGCCTGCGTACTCGGCAACGTCGGCAGCGTGGCATCCGATCTGGAGAAATCGAGCGCCGACGTCAGGTCGCCGCAGATCGCGCGACGCCACGGCGAGATGTTGGTTTCGACCACGCCGAAGCGCTTCTCGATGAATTGCAGCACCGACGTGTGATCGAAGACCTGCGAGCACACGAAGCCGCCCTTCGACCACGGCGACACGACGAACATCGGCACGCGCGGGCCGAGGCCGTACGGCAGGTTGTCGGCCGTATACGTGCCGGCCTGCGTCGACGTCACGACATTGTGCCGCTCGAGCGACACGTCCACCGTGCTCATGCCCGAGCCCGGCAGCGTCGGCGCCGACGGCGGCACGACGTGGTCGAAGAAGCCGTCGTTCTCGTCGTACATGATCAGCAGGACGGTCTTGCTCCATACGTCCGGGTTCGACGTCAGCGCATCGAGGATCGTCGACAGGTAGTACGCACCGTACAGCGGCGTGAACTTCGGATGCTCCGAATACGCGGCGGGCGGCAGCAGCCACGAGACCTGCGGCAGCGCGTTGGCCTGCACGTCGGCCTTCAGCTGCGTGATCGGGCGCGTGCTCATCCCGCGCGTCTGCAGCGACGAACCGGCCGGCGCATTCACGAAGTTGTTGAAGCACGCGAGCATGTTCGTGCCGTAGTTGCCGGTGAAGTTGTCGAACCCGGTGCCCTGCTGGTAGATCTGCCACGAGATGCCGGCCTTCTCGAGCCGCTCCGGGTAGGTCGTCCAGCTGAAGGGCGGCAACTGGACCTTGTCGAACGGGTTGTCGATGTAGTCGGTATTGTCGAGCAGCGGGCCGCCGCCCGTGCCGAGCGGATCGACCATGCCCGTCATCAGGTACATGCGGTTCGGGTGCGTGTTGCCCGGAATCGAGCAGAAGTAGTGGTCGCACACCGTGAACGCATCCGCGAGCGCGTAATGGAACGGGATGTCGTCGCGAACGTGATAGCCCATCGTCATGTTCGACTTCTGTACGGCCCACTGATCCGCGCGGCCGTTGTCGATCGCGCCGTGCGTCGTCGCCCACGTATGCGGCAGGCCGCCGATGCATTGCGCGTTGACGCCCGGGTTGGTCGTGTCGTAGCGGAACGGCGCGATCACGCTCGTCTTGTCCTCCTGCCGCGGCTGGAACCACACCGGCTTGCCGTTCGGCAGCGTGACGGGGAAGCGATCGTTGTAGCCGCGCACGCCGCTCAGGTGGCCGAGGTAGTGATCGAACGAGCGGTTCTCCTGCATGAACACGACGATGTGCTGCACATCCTGGATCGTGCCCGTCACGGAATTCGGCTCGATCGCCAGCGCCTTGCGGATCGACTCGGGAAGCAGTGCGGTGGCGGCGGTCGCGCCGGCGAGACCGGCGGAGAACTTCAGAAAATCGCGTCGCGAATGGTTGGCCATGCTGGTTGCTCGTGATTGGATTTCTGGTGAAAACAGCCGGTATCAGGAAGCGGGCGACGATGCCGGTGCGGTGAAACCCGGCGGGCAATGCATCTGCGCGGTGGCGACGACGGCGCCGCCGCACGCGGCCTTCTGCTGCGCGACGGGCGCGGCGGGTGCGGTCAGGTCGTCGTTACAGGCGCCGAGGAGGGCTGTCAGCGCGATCAGGCCAACGACCGCGAAAGGCCGCAGGGCCGACTTTCGCATAACGGTTCTCCGTGGGGGTGATGACGTGACACGGACGCGAACCCGCGCCGGTCATATCGACGCCGAGATGCTATGTTCGACTTGTTACACGACGGTGTCGAGTAAAGGGAGATCGACGCGCACGCGGAGCGCGGCACGTGGTGGCCTGGCCGGAACGACGCGATTCGTAAGTCGTTCGAAATATTGATGTTGCCTGAACGTACGGCTTCGCGGGCCGACGACATCGGGGCGGCGCGGCCTAAACGGCGCGCGCACCGTGATTCGAGAAGCATTCTTGTGCGGGCCGGCCGCAGCGCAGCCGGCTTGCACACGGCGTGCAGACTGGCGTCAGCCCTCCGCCATCATCAGCAACTGCGCGCCATCCGCGACCTGGTCGCCGACACCGTACAGCACTTCCGCGACGACGCCCGCGCTCGGCGCGCCGATCGTGTGTTCCATCTTCATCGCTTCCATCACGATCAGCGGCGTACCGGCTTCGACCTTCTGGCCCGGTTCGACCAGCACCGCGATCACCTTGCCCGGCATCGGCGCGGTCAAACGTCCGCCGCCCTGCTCCGCATCGCCCGCATGCGCGAGCAGGTTGCGCCATTCGAACGTCTCCGAGGTGCCCTGCGTGAACACATGGAACGTGTCGCCGTCCGCATACACGCGGCCGCTGCCGCGCACGCCACCGAGTATCACGTCGAAATCGAGCGGCGTGGCGCCGCGCGTCCATGCGAACGGTTGCGCGGCGTCATCGCCGGTCGCGAGTCGCGCGCCGGCGCCGTCGTCCTCGTAGGTGACCGTCACGTCCGCTTCGCGATCGGCCGCATGCCATTCGAGCGTGCGGCGATAGCCGCCGTTCAGCCGCCAGTCCGGCAAGGCGCCCCACGGCGACGCACCTTGCGCGGCCGCGCCGCGTTCGCGCGCGAGCAATGCCGCGCACGCAAGTGCAAGCGCCGCGCGCGGCGGCTGTTGCGGCGCGAACAGCGCATCGTGGTTGCGCTCGATCAGCCCCGTGTCGAGATCGGCCGTCGCGAACGGTTCGCACGCGACGATCCGCTGCAGGAACGCGGCGTTCGTATGCAGGCCGACCACCTCGCACGCACGCAGTGCACGCAGCATCAGGCCCAGCGCTTCCGCACGGTCCGCGCCGTGAACGATCAGCTTCGCGATCATCGGATCGTAGAACGGCGTGATCGCATCGCCTTCGCGCACGCCGCTGTCGACGCGCACCGCCGCACCGATGTCGAACTCGACGCCGGCCGGCAGCCGCAGGTGCTTGAGCGTGCCCGTCGACGGCAGGAACCCGCGCGCCGGATTCTCCGCATAAAGACGCGCCTCGAGCGCATGGCCCCGCACGCGCAGATCGTCCTGCTGCAGCGGCAGCGGCTCGCCGGACGCGACGCGCAATTGCCATTCGACGAGATCGAGCCCCGTGACCATTTCGGTGACCGGATGCTCGACCTGCAGGCGCGTGTTCATTTCCATGAAGTAGAACGCGTCGCCCGTCATGATGAATTCGACGGTGCCCGCGCCGACGTAGCCGACCGCGCGCGCCGCCGCGACGGCCGCTTCGCCCATCGCGCGGCGCACGTCGTCGGGCAGGCCCGGCGCCGGCGCTTCCTCGAGCACCTTCTGGTGACGGCGCTGCACCGAGCAGTCGCGGTCGAACAGGTACACGGTATTGCCGAGCGTGTCGCCGAACACCTGCACTTCGACGTGACGCGGGCGCGTCAGGTATTTCTCGATCAGCACGCGGTCGTTGCCGAAGCTGCTCGCGGCCTCGCGCTGGCACGACGCGAGCGCCGCCGGGAAATCGTCGGAGCGCTCGACCACGCGCATCCCCTTGCCGCCGCCGCCCGCGCTCGCCTTCAGCAGCACCGGATAGCCGATTTCGTCGGCTTCGCGATGCAGGTTGCCGGCATCCTGGTCGTCGCCGTGATAGCCGGGCACGAGCGGCACGGCAGCCGCATGCATCAGCGCCTTCGCGGCGGCCTTCGACCCCATCGCCGCGATCGCGTCGACCGGCGGCCCGATGAACACGATGCCGGCCGCTTCGCACGCGTGCGCGAAATCTTCGTTCTCCGACAGAAAACCGTAGCCGGGGTGAATCGCCTGCGCGCCGGTCGCGCGCGCGGCTTCGATGATGCGCTCGATGCGCAGGTAGCTGTCTGCCGCTGCCGATCCGCCGATGTGCACGGCTTCGTCGCACGCGGCCACGTGTTTCGCGTTCGCGTCCGCGTCGGAATAGACGGCGACGCTCGCGATCCCGAGACGTTTGCACGTCGCGGCGACGCGGCACGCGATTTCGCCGCGGTTGGCGATCAGAATCTTGTCGAACATGGCTTCGATGTCGTCCGGAGAGTGGGGGTCACGCGATCATTCACGCCACGACGGCGTGCGCTTTTCGAGGAAGGACGCGATCCCTTCGCGCGCTTCCGCGCCGGCACGGGTCCGCGCGATCCAGTCGGCGGTCTGCTCGATCAGCGTCGCATCGAGCGGGCGGCCGGCCACGTCGGCGACGAGCCGCTTGCACGCCTTCACCGCGTCGGGACCGTTCGCGACGAGCGTCGCGGCCAGCTTCGCGACCGTTTCGTCGAGCGCATCGGCCGTTACCGCGTCGTGAATGAAGCCGAGCGACGCGGCCCGCGCGCTGTCGAACACCTCGGCCGTCGTGAAATAACGGCGCGCCGCGCGCTCGCCCATCGCCCGCACGACGTACGGCGCGATCGTCGCGGGGATCAGCCCGAGCCGCGCTTCCGACAGGCAGAACTTCACGCCGTCGGCGGCGATCGCGATGTCGGCCGCCGCGACGAGGCCCACGCCGCCCGCATAGGCGTCGCCGTGCACGCGCGCGATCACCGGCTTGCCGCAGCGATGGATCGCCTCGAGCATCCGCGCGAGCTTGCGCGCATCGGCACGGTTCTCGTCGTCCGAGTAACCGGCCATCTTCTTCATCCAGTTCAGGTCCGCGCCCGCGCAGAACGCGGCGCCTTCCGCCGCGAGCACGATCGCGCGCACGCCTTCGTGCGCATCGAGCCATTCGAACGCGGTGGTCAGCTCGGCGATCGTCGTCTCGTTGAACGCGTTGCGCACGTCGGGGCGTGCGAGCGTGACGGTTGCCACGCGGCCGGCTTCGCTTACCTTGATCGTTTCGTATCGCATCGGTCGGTCCTCCCGGGCGTTACATGCGGAACACGCCGAAGCGCGTGTCTTCGATCGGCGCGTTCATCGATGCGGCCAGGCCGAGGCCGAGCACGTCGCGCGTCTGCGCCGGGTCGATCACGCCGTCGTCCCACAGCCGCGCGCTCGCGTAATACGGATGGCCCTGGCGCTCGTACTGGTCGCGGATCGGCTGCTTGAACGCTTCCTCTTCGTCGCTCGACCACGAACCGCCCTTCGCCTCGATGCCGTCGCGACGCACCGTCGCGAGCACCGACGCGGCCTGCTCGCCGCCCATCACCGAGATGCGCGCATTCGGCCACATCCACAGGAACCGCGGGCCGAATGCGCGACCGCACATCCCGTAGTTGCCGGCGCCGAACGAGCCGCCGATGATCACCGTGAACTTCGGCACCTTCGCGTTCGACACGGCCGTCACCATCTTCGCGCCATGCCGCGCGATGCCTTCGTTCTCGTACTTGCGCCCGACCATGAAGCCCGTGATGTTCTGCAGGAACACGAGCGGGATCTTGCGCTGGCAGCACAGCTCGATGAAATGCGCGCCCTTCACTGCCGATTCGGAGAACAGGATGCCGTTGTTCGCGACGATCCCGACCGGATGGCCCCAGATGTGCGCGAAGCCCGTGACGAGCGTCGTGCCGTAGCGCGCCTTGAATTCGTCGAATTCCGAATCGTCGACGATGCGCGCGATCACCTCGCGCACGTCGAACGGCTTGCGCGTATCGACGGGGATCACGCCGTACAGGCTCTTCGCATCGTAGCGCGGCGGCTTCGGCTCGCGCAGCGCCACCGGCGACGCGATCTTCGGCGCGAGATGATCGACGATGTTGCGCGCGATCGACAGCGCATGCGCGTCGTTCTGCGCGAGATGATCGGCCACGCCCGACAGGCGCGTGTGCACGTCGCCGCCGCCGAGATCCTCGGCGCTCACTTCCTCGCCCGTCGCGGCCTTCACCAGCGGCGGGCCACCGAGGAAAATCGTGCCCTGGTCCTTCACGATGATCGACTCGTCGCTCATCGCCGGCACGTAGGCGCCGCCGGCCGTGCACGAGCCCATCACGACGGCGATCTGCGCGATCCCTGCCGCCGACATCGTCGCCTGGTTGAAGAAGATGCGGCCGAAGTGGTCGCGATCGGGAAACACGTCGTCCTGGTTCGGCAGGTTCGCGCCGCCCGAATCGACGAGGTAGACGCACGGCAGCCGGTTTTCCGCGGCGATTTCCTGCGCGCGCACGTGCTTCTTCACGGTGATCGGGTAGTAGGTGCCGCCCTTGACCGTCGCGTCGTTGCACACGATCACGCATTCGCGGCCGGCGATGCGGCCGATCCCGGTGATGACGCCCGCGCCCGGCGCGTCGTCGTTGTACATGCCGTTCGCCGCGAGCTGCGACAGCTCGAGGAACGGCGCGCCCGGATCGAGCAGTTGCGCGATGCGATCGCGCGGCAGCAGCTTGCCGCGCGACAGGTGCTTGTCGCGTGCGGCCTGGCCGCCGCCCTGCGCGAGCTGTTCGATCTTCGCGCGCAGGTCGGCGACGACCGCCTCGAGCGCGGCGGCATTCGCGCGGAAGTCTTCCGAACGCGGGTTCAGTTTCGATTCGATGATCGGCATCGACGAGGCTCCGTTCGCGTGACGTGGGGCGTTACATCGTTTCCGCGAACAGCTCGCGGCCGATCAGCATCCGGCGGATCTCGCTCGTGCCGGCGCCGATCTCGTACAGCTTCGCATCGCGCCACAGGCGGCCGACCGGATATTCGTTGATGTAGCCGTTGCCGCCGAGGATCTGGATCGCCTCGCCGGCCATCCACGTCGCCTTCTCGGCCGTGTAGAGGATCACGCCCGCGCAATCCTTGCGCACCTGGCGGATATGGTCGCTGCCCGCCGAGTCGAGATGGCGGCCGACCGCGTACAGGTACGCGCGGCACGCCTGGAACGTGGTGTACATGTCGGCGACCTTGCCCTGGATCAGCTGGAATTCGCCGATCGACTGGCCGAACTGCTTGCGGTCGTGGATGTACGGCACCACGGCGTCGAGGCACGCGGCCATGATGCCCGTGGGGCCGCCCGACAGCACCGCGCGCTCGTAGTCGAGACCGCTCATCAGCACCTTCACGCCGCCGTTCAACTGGCCGAGGATGTTCTCTTCCGGCACCTCGACGTCCTGGAACACCAGCTCGCCCGTGTGCGAGCCGCGCATGCCGAGCTTGTCGAGCTTCTGCGCGACCGAGAAGCCCTTCATCCCCTTCTCGACGATGAACGCGGTGATGCCGCGCGAGTGGGCTTCGACGTCCGTCTTCGCGTAAACGACGAGCGTGTCGCAATCCGGGCCGTTGGTGATCCACATCTTCGTGCCGTTCAGCACGTAACGATCGCCGCGCTTGTCGGCACGCAGCTTCATGCTGACGACGTCGGAACCGGCGTTCGGCTCGCTCATCGCGAGCGCGCCGATGTGTTCGCCCGACACGAGCTTCGGCAGGTATTTCCGCTTCTGCGCTTCGGTGCCGTTGCGGTGGATCTGGTTCACGCACAGGTTCGAGTGCGCGCCGTACGACAGGCCGATCGACGCCGAGGCGCGCGAGATCTCCTCCATCGCGACCATGTGCGCGGTGTAGCCCATGTTCGCGCCGCCGTATTCCTCGGCGACCGTCATGCCGAGCACGCCGAGATCGCCGAACTTCTTCCACAGATCCATCGGAAACTGGTCGGTGCGGTCGACCTCCGCCGCGCGCGGCGTGATTTCCTTCGCCGCAAACGTCGCGACGGCGTCGCGCAGCATCTCGATGTCTTCACCGAGCATGAATTGCACGCCGGGCAGGTTGATCATGTCTCCTCCGTCTCCAGAAAGTGTGTCGCACTCATCTATTTCTGAGTTTCACTCAAATCGAATGAATGCACCAATTCATTAACCAATAAAGCGGAAATTTTGCACAGTTTCGCGCCTCGCCGGGTTCGGCGTCAATAGTTTTTTGAGTGACACTCAGATATCATGTGGACATGACAGCCGCTCCCGCCGACACCATGACCGACACCGCCAAAGCCGATCGCGCCGACGCGCCGCGCGCGCCCGCCGGGCGCAAATCCCAGCAGCGCGTGCAGGACATTCTGCGCGCCGGCCGTGAAGTGTTCGCCGAAAAAGGTTACGAGCATGCGACGGCCGCCGAGATCGCGCAGCGCGTCGGCGTGTCGGAGGCGACGGTGTTCAGCTACTTCCGCGGCAAGCGCGAGCTGTGCGCGCGCGTGATCGCGGACTGGTACGACGAAATCATCGCGGCGTTCGAGCACGGCATGCCGCGGGATGCATCGGTGCAGCAGCAGTTCGCGTTCATCGTGCGCACCCACCTGCGGCTGATGCTGGTGAACGGCACGGGGCTGTGCGCACTGGTGCTGTCGGAAGGCCGCGCGAAGCAGCATGCGCTGAGCGACGAGCTGACCGCACTGCAACGCCGCTACACGGCGCCGCTGATGGACGTGCTCGCGCGCGGCCAGGCGGCCGGGCAGGTGCGTGCGGACCTGCCGCTGAGCCTGTTGCGTTCGATGGTGTTCGGGCCGATGGAGCACGTGCTGTGGGATGCGATCCTCGGGCACCGCAAGCTCGATACGGAAACGACGGCCGCGCAGCTGATCGACATGCTGTGGGCCGCCATGCAGCCGCCGGCGCCGGAACAGGCGGCGCTCGTGCGTTTCAGGAATGAAGTCGCGGAAGCCGTGCGGCGGCTGGAAGACGAAAACGCGCGCGCGTGACGCGCGGCGGGCGGCGCGCCCGCCACCCCCGGTGCCGCGCGCTGCCGGGCGAGCTCGGCGCCGCTACGACTCCTCGCCGACGCGCAGCGGCGCGCGGCTTTGCTCGTTGTTCAAATGGACGAATTTGCGCAACAGGCGCATCAGTTCCTGCGAATCGTCCTCTCCCATTCCGTCGAACAGGCCGGCCCGCAGCTCCTTCACCGACGGAATCAGGTGCGTGAGCAGTTCGACGCCCGCCGGCGTCAGCAACAGGCGGCGCTGACGTCGCGGCAGCACTTCGCGCACGATCAATCCTTTCGCTTCGAGCCGGACCGCGAGATCCGCGGTCGTCGACGTATCGAGCGCCACCCGCTGCGCGAGCGTCACCTGATCGAGCCCCGGGCTCTCGTAGAGCATCCGCAGCACCGCGTACTGCACCGGCGTCACGTCCCGGCCCAGCTTCTCGTAGAACATCGCAACCGCGATCTGGTGTGCGCGCCGGATCAGGTGCCCGGGTTCGTCGTACAGATCGAGCGGGAAAGCCGGCGCGACGGCGGGATTCGTTTTTTCCATGAATGAGTCGATGACATAGGCGACGCGCGCCGGTTGCGCGCGCCGACGGCATGGCGCTGCCTCGCGCCATTTCCCGGGAAAACCAGTATACCGCCCGCCTTGCTCCAGCCAAGCTCGATGAGTACACTGAATCTCATTCAGTACACGGAATGAAGAGATGCCGCGTACCGGCGGCATCGACCTGAAGGAGACGACGAACGTGTTTCTCAAGAATGCTTGGTACGTGGCGTGCACGCCCGATGAAATCGACGGCAAGCCGCTGGGCCGCACGATCTGCAACGAGTCGATGGTGTTTTACCGCGCGGCGGACGGCCAGGTCGCCGCGCTCGAGGATTTCTGCCCGCACCGCGGCGCGCCGTTGTCGCTGGGTTTCGTGCGCGACGGGGTGCTCGTGTGCGGCTATCACGGGCTGGAAATGGGCTGTAACGGCAAGGCGGCCGGCATGCCGGGCCAGCGCGTCGGCGGCTTCCCGCCGATTCGCAGCTTTCCGGCGGTCGAGCGGTACGGCTTCATCTGGGTCTGGCCGGGCGATGCGGCGGCGGCCGATCCGGCCAAGCTGCCCGCGCTGGCGTGGGCCGAGGATCCGGCCTGGGCCCACGGCGGCGGCCTGTATCACATCCGTTGCGACTACCGGCTGATGATCGACAACCTGATGGACCTCACGCACGAAACCTACGTGCATGCGACGAGCATCGGCCAGAAGGAAATCGACGAAGCGCCGCCGAAGACGACCAGCCACGGCGACGAAGTCGTCACGAGCCGCTTCATGGAGAACGTGATGCCGCCGCCGTTCTGGCGGATGGCATTGCGCGGCAACGGGTTGGCCGACGACGTGCCGGTCGACCGCTGGCAGATCTGCCGCTTCTCGCCGCCGAGCCACGTGATGATCGAAGTCGGCGTCGCGCATGCGGGCCACGGCGGCTACGACGCGCCGGCCGACCTGAAGGCGTCGTCGATCGTGGTCGACTTCATCACGCCCGAGACGGACACGTCGATCTGGTACTTCTGGGGCATGGCGCGCAACTTCCGGCCCGACGACCCCGCGCTGACCGCCGAGATCCGCGAAGGCCAGGGCAAGATCTTCGCCGAGGATCTCGAGATGCTCGAGCGCCAGCAGCGCAACCTGGAGAAGTGGCCCGATCGCAAGCTGCTCAAGCTCAACATCGACGCCGGCGGCGTAATGTCGCGCAAGGTGATCGAGCGGCTGCTCGCCGACGAGAACGCGTCGACCCCGCAGCGGCCCGTGATCCCGGTCGCGCCCGTCAAGGCGGCGTCATGAGCGCCGCGACCCTGACGGTGCGCGTCGCGCGCAAGTGGCAGGAAGCGCGCGACATCTGCGGCTTCGAATTCGTCAGCGACGACGGTGCGCCGCTGCCCCGCTTCGACGCCGGCGCCCATATCGACGTGCATCTGCCGGGCGGCCTCGTGCGCCAGTATTCGCTGTGCAACCACCCGGAGCACGGTGATCGCTATCAGATCGCCGTGCTGCGCGACGCCGACGGGCGCGGCGGGTCGCGCGCCATTCACGACGCAGTCCGCCAAGGCGATATCGTACGGATCGGCGTGCCGCGCAATCAGTTTCCGCTCGCGCCCGACGCGCCGCACCACCTGCTGCTCGCGGGCGGGATCGGCGTCACGCCGATCCTCAGCATGGCGGAACGGTTGTTCTCGTCGGGCCAGCCGTTCGACATGCACTACTGCGCGCGTTCGACCGATCGCATGGCGTTCGTCGCGCGAATCCACGCAGCCGGGTTTCACGATCGCACCCGCTTCCACGTCGACGACGGCGACCCCGCGCAACGCTTCGATCTGGCCACCGTGCTTGCCGCCGCGCCGGAAGGCACCCACCTGTATGTGTGCGGCCCGCGCGGCTTCATGGACGCGGTACTGAACGCCGCGCGCGCGCGCCACTGGGACGAAGCGCGGCTGCACTACGAGTTCTTCGGCGGCGCGGTTGCGTCGTCCGGTGCGGACCGCGCGTTCCAGGTCCGGATCGCGAGCAGCGGCCAGGTGATCGACGTGCCGGCCGAATGCACGGTCGTCGCGGCGCTGGTGGCGAACGGCGTCGACGTGCTGACGTCGTGCGAGCAAGGCGTATGCGGCACCTGCGTGACGCGCGTGCTGCAAGGCGAGCCCGATCATCGCGACTCGTATCTGACCGAAGAGGAACAGGCGGCCGGCGACCAGTTCATGCCGTGCTGTTCGCGATCGCGAAGCGACCTGCTGGTACTCGATCTGTAGACGGACCGCCCGATCCGCGGCGGCCAACCACAATACTGGAGACGATCCATGGAGCAACGTGCCCGGCCACCGGTCACTACCACGCCCTTCCCGCTCGACCGATGGTGGGTCGCCGCGCTGTCGTCCGAACTGACGGACCAACCCGTTGCCCGCACGCTGCTCGGCCGTGCGGTCGTCCTGTTCCGGTTGCCGTCCGGGGAAGTCGGCGCGCTGGAGGATCGCTGCTGCCACAAGTCGCTGCCGCTGTCGTGCGGCTCGCTCGAAGCACGCGGCCTGCGCTGCGGCTATCACGGCCTGCTGTTCGACCGCGGCGGTGCATGCATCGAGATCCCCGGCCAGGACCGGGTTCCGGCGAAAGCGTGCGTGTCGTCGTATCCGGTGCAGGAGCAGGATGCGATCGTGTGGATCTGGATCGGCGCCGACGCGCACGCGAAACCGGCCGGCGCGCCGCCGCGCTACGCGTTCCACGCGGATCCGCAATACCGGTTCGGCGGCGGCAACTACCATTACGATGCGCCGTATCAACTGATTCACGACAACCTGATGGACCTGAGCCACCTCGGCTATGTCCATCTGAAAACGATCGGCGGCAACGCGTCGCTGCACATGGGCGCGGAAACCCGCGTCAGCAGCGACGGCGACACGGTTACGCTGGTTCGCCGGATGCCGGACTCCGACCCGCCGCCGACCTACACCGCCGCCTGGCCGTTCGCGGGCCGCGTCGATCGCTGGCAGGAAATCGAGTTCCACGTGTCGCACATCCGGATCTGGACCGGCGCGATGGACGCCGGCACCGGCGACCTGCACGATCCGGCGCGCGGCGGCTTTCACATGCGCGGCTTCCATGGCATCACGCCCGAGACGGAAACGACGACGCACTACTTCTGGACCGTCGCGACCAACCCGCAACACGACGTGGAGCGCGTCGCGCAAACGGTCATCGAGCAGTCCGCGGCGACGTTCGACGAAGACAAGACCGTGATCGAAGCGCAATACCGGAATCAGCTGCGCTTTCCGGGCAGCCGCCAGATCGACATTCATGTCGACGCGGGCCCCAATCGCGCGCGGCGCGTGATCGAGCGGCTGCTGCAACCGGAACCCGCGTAAGCGTCGCGCCGGCGCGCGAATCACGCCTGCCGGACACAACGGGCGTTCGCCGGAAGGCTCGTCCGCCCAGGCATTCGCTTTCGTCCCATTCGTTGCCGCCGGTTTCGATTTCATCCCATTTAATTAGTCATACTATTTTTCAAGGATCTTTGACGTGAGCGCAAGTATCCGCAATACGATCGACGAATCCCCGATGAGCGTGTTCCAGACGATGGCGGTCACGGCCTGCGTCGTGCTGAACATGCTCGATGGCTTCGATGTGCTGGCCATCGCGTTTGCCGCACCGCATCTGGCGGCCGAATGGAAACTGAGCGGCAAGGAAATCGGCCTGCTGCTGAGTGCCGGGCTGGCCGGCATGGGAATCGGCTCGGTGCTGATCGCGCCGTTGGCCGACCGCGTCGGCCGCCGCCGCATCATCCTGCTCTGCCTCACGGTGATCTCGACCGGGATGCTCGCCTGCGCGGCCACCCACAGCACGCTGCAGCTCGCCGTCGCGCGCGCGTACACGGGGCTCGGCATCGGCGGCATGCTGGCGAGCCTGACCGTCATCAGCGGCGAGTATGCGTCGAACAAGTGGCGCAGCGCCGCGATCGGCATGCAGTCGACCGGTTATGCGATCGGCGCCACCGCCGGCGGCGTCGTCGCCGGCTACCTGCTGTCGACGTGGGGATGGCGCAGCGTGTTCGCGTGCGGCGGCATCCTGACCTTGCTGGCGATCCCGATGGTGCTCGCGATGCTGCCGGAATCGCTCGACTTCCTGCTGGCACGGCGTCCGGACGACGCGCTGCGGAAAATCAACCGCATCCTCGCGCGAATGAAGCGCTCACCGATCGCCGCGCTGCCGCCCTCGTCCATCGACACGGCAAGCCCCGCGTCGGGCTGGACCGCCGTGCTGCGCGCACCGCTCGCGCGCCGCACGATCGCGTTGTGGATCGCGTTCTTCCTCGTGATGGGCAGCTTCTACTTCGTCGTGAGCTGGACGCCGAAGCTGCTGGTCCAGGCCGGGCTGTCGACATCGCAGGGCGTCACCGGCGGCGTCCTGCTCAACCTCGGCGGCATTGCGGGCGCGTCGCTCTTCAGCCTGCTGTCGACAAGGTTCGGCCTGCGCAACCTGCTCGCCGCGACCCTGCTGCTCGGCGGCGCGCTGATGGTCGTGTTCGGCGCGAACACCGGCTCGCTCGGCATCGGGATGATCGTCGCGGTGTTCCTCGGCGCCGTGATCAATGCGTGCGTGGCCGGCATGTATGCGCTGTCGCCGACGCCGTACCCCGCGGAAATCCGCACGACCGGCATCGGCCTCGCGGTCGGCATCGGCCGCCTCGGCGCGATCCTGTCGCCGATGACCGTCGGTGCGCTGCTGGACGACGGCTGGTCCGTCTCCCATCTCTACCTCGCGTTCCTCGTACCGATGGCCGGCGCGGCGATCGCCGTCGCTGTGGCGGGCACGCGCGCCGCGGCACCGCGCCGGCAACGCGACCCGGCGCTGTCGTAACACGGAACGCCCGCAGTCCTGCCGATACCCGTCGGCCTCCCGGACACGCCCGGGGCACTCAAAAAATCGATAAGCATATCTACATACTTTTTGGAGACAGCCATGAAAACGAAACTGGGCGTCGCACTCGCGACGGTGATGGCGCTGGCCGGGCCGGCCTGCGCGCAAAGCAGCGTCACGCTGTACGGGATCATCGATACCGGTGTGTCCTACTACAACAACGCCGCGCGCGGCGGATCGTTCACGGGCATGCCGACGCTGACCGGCGAGGTGCCGTCACGGTGGGGGCTGAGAGGCACCGAGGATCTCGGCGGCGGCTACCAGGCCTTCTTCGTGCTCGAGAACGGCTTCCAGCCCGGCACCGGCGCGCTGAATTACGGCGGGCGCCTGTTCGGGCGACAGGCGAACGTCGGCGTGAGCGGTCCGTTCGGCGCGCTGACGCTTGGCCGCCAGATGAACATGTCGATGATCGTGCTGACCAATGCCGACGTGATCGGCCCGTCGATTCACTCCATGGCGGATTTCGACTCCTATCTGCCGAACGCGCGCAGCGACAATGCGATCGGCTACAAGGGCACGTTCCACGGCGTGACGCTCGGCGCCACCTACAGCTTCGGCCGCGACGCGGCCGGGCCGGCAGGGCCGTCGGCGACAGGCTGCGCCGGGCAGGTGCCCGGCGACATCGTCGCCTGCCGCCAATACACGGCGATGCTCGCGTACGACGCGAGCCATTTCGGGCTCGCCGCATCGCACGACGTGATGCGCGGCGGCGGCGGCGCACTCGCGCCGCTGAGCAATCCGGCGTACACCGACACGCGCGACATCGTCGCCGGCTACGTGAAGATCGGCCCCGCGAAACTGGGCGCCGGGTGGATTCGCCGCAACCTCGCGGCGGCCGAGCACCTGCAGGCCGATATCGTGTTCGCCGGCGGGACGTATTACGCGACGCCCTACCTCGCGCTCGATCTCCAGGGCGTACGCTACCTGCAACGCCGCGAAAACAGCGAAGGCGGCACGAATGCGACGCTGCTCGTCGGCCGCGCGAACTATTTCCTGTCGAAGCGGACGACCGTCTATACGTCGGTGGGCTACATGTTCAACAGCGCGCTGGCCGCGAACGCGGTCGCCGCCGGCGGGACGGTCGGTACCGGAATGAACCAGCTCGGCGTGATGGCCGGCATCCAGCAGAAGTTCTGAACGCCGGACGCCGCACCGGCGCCTCGTCAATCGGCGAGCCGGCAGTGCGAGAGCTTCAACCCCGGCAATACGGGCGCATCGATATAGCCTTCGTTCACGCAGCTGAACCGGAACGCCGCCGACGTGACGAACGGCTTGATCTCCCCGCCGGGGAATTTCGGCTTCAGCGCGGCCTGGTCGGCCACGTCGAAATGCGTATCGAACTGCTCGCCGTCGGCCGTCAGCGCGCCGAAGTACGTGCCGGCCGGGTCGCTGCCCATCCGGATCACGGCGCCGACGAACACGAGGCGCCGGCCGTCGTATTTCGTCTTCGCGGCGGCCATGTCCTGCGTATAGGCCTCGATCACGGCGCCGTAATGCGCATCGATCGCGGGTTCGGCGGCCGAAGCCGCGCAAGCGGCCTCGTGAACGCCCGCCAGCAGCGCGCAGGCCGCAAGCGCGGCCGCCGCGAACGGCGCGGAAATCTTCTTCATCGGTGGTCTCCCGTCCAGCGTGGTGGTTGAAGTCGTCGAAGCCCGGCGCTTGCGCCGGTTGCATTCGCTTTCGTTGCTTTAATCGTTCGAATGGCGGAACACGGCTGCGATCACTTCATCACGCGCAGGGTCGTGCGCGGTGCACGGCGCCGCGCGGAACGCGACGTGACTGGAAGATGACATGGTGCGGCCCCCGGCTCTCTCGTTAATTTTTACTGCGTCTGATTTTGGCCGCTACGGTAGCAGACGGTCGATGGCCCGGCAACTGGGTCCCGTGCGTTGCCGGCCATCCCATTACAATTGCAAATGATTCTCATTAAATATATCATGCGCAACCTGGCCGCAACCAAACGCCGCGGCCCGCAACACGATCCTTGGTATTCCTCCTGCCTCGATTCATGCCATCCCGTCGAACGCCTCGCCGTGCCCGGACCCAGCGTCCGTGGCGCACCCGCCTGCCTGCCCTGCTCACCCTTTGCGTCGCGAGCGGCGCGCATGCGGCCAACGCCGAACCCGTCACGCCCGCATCGACTCCCGCGACGCCAACCGAACACGAACTCCCGGCAATCAGCGTCAACGCGTCGGCAACGGCCGATCCGACGGTCGGCTATCAGCCGCGCACCACGCGCATCGCGGGCGGCGACGACCGTTCGCTGAAGGAGATTCCGCAATCGGTCGCGGTGGTCAGCAGCAGCGTGATGCAGGACCAGCAGGCGCGCTCGCTCGACGACGTGCTCGGCAACATCAGCGGCGTCACGCAGACGAACACGCTCGGCGGCACGCGCGACGCGTTCATCAAGCGCGGCTTCGGATCGAACAACGACGGCTCGGTGCTCGTCGACGGCGTGCGCACGCCGGTGCTGCACAGCTATCTCGCGACGATCGATCGCGTCGAAGTGCTGAAAGGGCCCGCGTCGCTGCTGTACGGGATGCAGGATCCGGGCGGCGTGATCAACCTCGTCACGCGCAAGCCGGAAGACACGTTCGGCGGCTCGATCTCCGCGTCGCGCACGAGCCATGGCGGCAGCAGCGCGCAGTTCGACCTCACGGGCCCGCTCGGCAAGCCGGGCCAGGTCGCGGGCGGCACGCTCGCGTTCCGGCTGACCGGCGAATACGACACGAGCCGCTACTGGCGCAGCTTCGGCCGCGAACGCAATGCGCTGATCGCGCCCGCGCTGTCGTGGCACGACGCGAACACGTCGATCGACGTCAGCTACCAGTACGTCGACTACACGACGCCGTTCGATCGCGGCACCGTGCTCGTGAACGGCCAGCTCGACGATACGCTGCGTTATCGCCGCTACGAGGAAGCGTGGTCGCAAAGCAGCGGCATCCAGGAAACGCTGCGTACGCGCATCGAGCACCGCTTCTCCGACGCATGGCGTGTACGCGCGACCTACGGCTGGGGCCGCGACCGCTACGATCAGTACATTACGCGCGCCACCGCGTTCAACAGCAGGACCGGCGCGCTGACGCGCTCGTCCGACGCGAACCTGGGGCGCAACGATTCCGACCAGATCGCGACGCTCGGCCTGCTCGGCAACGTGACGCTGGCGGGGATGAACCACGCGCTCTACATCGGCGGCGAATACGAGCGGCAGCGCAGCTTCCGCGGCGACACGATCCGCGGCAAGGCGACGACCGGTTTCAATCTCTACGATCCCGTGTACGGCCTGCTCGCACCGGGCGGCACGCCCAACGCGAAGCAAAGCGATTCGCGCTCGGTCGTGCATGCGTATTCGACGATCGTTCAGGATACCGTGAAGATCACCGACCGCCTCACGGCAGTGGGCGGGCTGCGCTGGGAAAACTGGCAGCAGGAATCGGGCATGGGGCGCCCGTTCGTGTTCGCCGACCGGTCGCGCGGCAGCGTCTGGCTGCCGCAGTTCGGGCTCGCCTATGCGCTCACGCCCGAGCTGACCGCGTATGCGAACGTGAGCCGTTCGTTCAAGCCGAACGTTGCATCGAACGTCGCGGCACCGCTCGCGCCGGAATACGGCCGCGTGCTCGAGGCCGGGCTGAAGTTCAGCCTGAAGCCCGCGATCACCGGCACGCTCGCGGTCTACCAGATCGACAAGCGCAATGTCGCGGTCACGGTCGGCGACCTCACGTCGACGATCGGTACCGCGCGCTCGCGCGGGATCGAGCTCGACGTCGCCGGGCAGATCACGCGTCACCTGAGCGTGATCGGCAGCTATGCGTATACGAACGCGAACGATCGCGACAGCAACACACCGCTCGTCAACGTCGCACGCCACACGGGCAGCCTGTTCGCGGTGTACGACACGGCCATCGCGAACCTGCCGGGCCGCTGGCGCTTCGGCGGCGGCGCGCGCCTCGTCGGCGCACGCCCCGGCGATACGGCGAACAGCTTCACGCTGCCCGGCTACGTGACCATCGATGCGTTCGCCGCCTACGAAACGACGATCGGCAAGTTCCCGACGCGCTTCCAGCTCAACGTGAAGAACCTGCTCGACAAGACCTACTACCCGTCGAGCAACAACAACCTGATCGTCGCGGTCGGCGAACCGCGGCTCGTCACGTTGACGACGACGGTATCGTTCTGACGCAACGGGATGGCCGGCGCGGTCACGGGCGCCAGCGATAAACGACGATGTTCGACCCGTTGTAGTTGTCCTTCGTGATCACGTACTCGCCGGTCGAGCGCAGGTAGGCACGCACGCCGTACATCGAATCGACGTCGTTGCCGACGTCCATCGCCGACGTGTTCGAATTCGTCAGCGTCGTGACGAGCGCGCCGGTGTTCAGGTCGAACACGTCGATGTTCGGCACCGTGTGCACGTAGCCGACGAACAGGTAGTGGCCGGCCGCCGCGATCGATTTCGGGTTCGCGCTCGTCAGGTTGATCACCGGGTTCGGCGCGCTCGTGTTGCCGTTCTTCCATCCGTGATAGACCTCGATGTGCCCGTTCATCGCGGTCCAGTCCCAATTGCCCGCGAGGCCCTGCGCGAGGATCATCGTGTCGCTGTCGGCCTGGTAGATGATGCGCGTGACCGGCGCGACGCCGGTCGGCACGGGCGTCGTCGTCGGCTTGCCCCACGACGGCTTGCCGGTCGCGTCGAAGCCCGTCATCGGGTAGCGCGCGATCACGTTCGATCCGTTCAGCCCGGCCCACACATCGCCGTTGCCGTCGATGTCGAAACCGGCCGTCACCTGCAGCGTCGTGTTGAACGGCTTGCCCGGCAGCGAACCGGCCGGGATCGCGATGTAGCCGCTCGCGGTGTTGAAGTAATAGAAGTTGAAGTTGCCCGGGTTCTGGCCCGACGCGACGAGGATCCGGTTGCCGCCGACGTTCACGAGCTGGCCGAAGTGCTGGCCGCGCTGATAGTCGTTCATGTCGAGGCGCGGGTCCTTCGGGTAGGTGAACGGGTCGACCGTGTTCGCGACGAACGTGCCGCCCGCGGTGCCCGTGTACACGTTGTTGCCGCTGAAGAACAACGTGCCGTCCGTCACCGGATCGGGCGCGGCGATTCCCTCGAAGTTCAACGCCTGCAGCTTCCATTGCAGCGTGCCGACCGGGCTGTACGAATGCAGATCGGTGCTGCCGTTGCGGCCGAGATCCCAGCCGCCGCCCCACGCGTTGTTCAGCACGTACAGGTTGCCGGCCGCATCCTTGCCGAGCGCCGCGACGCGCGTGAAGCGCTTGTCGCCGACCTGCCCCTTGATGCCCGTCGTCGTGTCGAGATAACCGCCCTGCACGCCGAACGTGCCGACCTGCACCGGCATCCCGGGCAGCCCGCCGTACACCTTGATGTTCATGTCGGGCCCTTCGTCGCCCACCATCAACTGGCCCATCGACGCATCGAAGTACAACGACGCCGGCCGCGCGCCGGCCGCCATCTGAAGCGTGTTCATCGCCGCACCGGCCGCGCTGAACTGCGCGACGACGCCCGCGCTCTTGCGCGCGACCCACAGATTGCCGGCCGCATCGAGCGCCAGCGCGCCGGGACCCGTGACGCCGATGTCGCGCTGCCACACGCCGTCGGTCGTATAGACGCGCACGCGGTTGCCGTAGAAGTCGCTCACGTACAGCAGGTTGCCGCCCGTCGCGAGGCCCGTGATCACGTCCGCGTACTGGATGCCCGTCCACGTGCTGACCGGGATGCGCAGGTCGCGCTGGTTCGAGCTTCGGTTGTAGCGCCCCACCGAGCCGCTGCCGAACGTGCGGTTGTAGCCGAGCGCGACGAACAGCGACGTGGCATTGCCGGTGATCGCCCCGCCCTGGAATTCGTCGTGGATGCCGATCGTGCCGAGCGGCTGGCCGTTCTGGTAGATCGCGACGCCGCCCGCGTTCTCGTCCCAGCGCGACGCCGTGTAGATCACGCCTTCGGGCGCGACCCACATCGAGCGTGCGCCGTTGCCGACGTGGGCGGCCAGCGTGCCGTACGTGTTCGCAAGCCAGTCGGTCGAGTATTGCGCCTGCGCGTGGCCCGCCGGCGCCAGCAGCGCCATGCACATTCCCAGCAACGCCGCGCGGATTTGTTTCATTGACATGAATAATGCTCCCAGACGAACAATGGTCGACACTGTAAATCGCGGCGCATGAAATATTGGTGATTCAGGCAAATGCGCATTCGCCGTTACTCCGAATTATTCACTCCACGCCTTTTGCCGTCCGGCGCTTTTTCGTCAACGATCGCAAAATCTGCAAAACCGCGCCACGACGGCCTGACGGTCACGCGATCTCGACGTATACGCCGGCATTTTCTTCCGAATCACCCGATACAAATGCGTCATTTTTCCTTATATGACCGCATTGCCTTTTCATCCCGGAATTCTTTTCGATTATTACAAATAGAAATTAAAATGAAAGGAGAAAAATATTATTCGATGCGATCGGCTGTTCGCGATTTCGCGCGCGGAAGGGAAAACGGGAGGGAAAGGAGGAATGCGGCGGGAAAAACCGCGCGCGGCCGGACCGGCACGCGGCGGCGATCGCTCAACTTGCCGGGTCGAGCGTCGGGCCGCCCCAGCCGTCGACGTATTTCGGCAGCGCGTCGGCGACGTCGATCACGCGTGGCCCGTAGAACAGGTGCATCGACGGTTGCAAGTGGTCCGGCAGCGGCCCGCCATGCGCACGCGCGGTCAAGCTGTTCGGCACGACGCGCATGCCGGGCCGGTTCGTCCCGAACACGATCTCGCCGCGCGATGCGCACCACGCCCGTGACATCGACATCGACGGATGCGGGAACGTCGCGTGACCGCCGTCGATCGTCACCTGCTCCGGCGGCCATGCAGTAGCCGACAGCATCGGCGTGCCGTAAAAATCGCGGCACGTCGCGCAATGACAGTTCGCGCGCGCCGCCCGCTCGCCGCGCAGCGTGACCGTCACGGCACGCACAGGCAGCGCGCGGAAAGCGTTCGGGTCATGTCGTCTCCTCGAAAAGGGAGGCGACGGTATAGGAGCATGCCGGCAACGATGCCCGCAGCAGCAGTGGGCCCCGTTGCCCGCGCAACGATCGCCGCGTCAGAACTTCTGGCGCAGCCCGAGGCTCACGATCGCCTGCGATCGCGAATCGGACGAATGACCGTTCGCCTTGTCCGACACCGAGGCGGTCGCGGCCACCGGCCGGCCGAGTGCGTCGAGCGTCGTGCCAGACGCATGCTGGTACGCGCCGAGCAGGTACACGCTGGTGCGCTTCGACAGGTCGTACACGGCGCCGAGCGTGACGTTGTGATACTGCGCACGGTTGTCGATGCCGTCGACGTCGCTGCCGCGCGTGTAGCTGTAGCCGGCAAACAGCTGCGTCTGCGGCTGCACGTTCCAGCGCGTGAACACGCCGGCGACGTTGAACGTCGCATGCCCGGAGAACAGCGACTGCGCGCCGCCGCGGTACTGCACGTTGCTGTAGTTCACGCCGACGACGGCCGGGCCGAAGTCGTACGTCGCCCCCGTCGCGATCACCTGCTGCGATTGCGCGCTTGCATAACCTTCGTTGATCGACGAATTGAACAGGCCGTCGTCGGTGCTCTGCCACTTGCCGGCCGTCGGGTCGGTCGCGCCCGTCTTGCTGTTGTCCGAGCGCTCGTAGCCGACGCCGACGCGCAGCGGGCCAGCCGCGTACGCGGCGCCGACGCTCCACGTGTTGCGCTGCTTCATGCTCCCCGGCTGGCCGCCGAAGCCGTACAGCGCGCCGAACGTGAAGCCCGAGTAGTTCGCGCTCGTGTACTTGATCGAGCTGTCGACGCGGGCGGTCTGGTCGAGATCGTCGATGTCGCCCGGGTGCGCGCCGAAGCCGCCGATGAACGACGACGGGCCGACCGGGCTCACGAAATCGTCGAGCGACGTGTACTGACGGCCGAGCGTGATCGTGCCGTAGCGGTTGCTGCCGACGCCGACGAACGCCTGGCGACCGAACTGGCGGCCGCCCTGGCCCGACGTGCCGTTCGCGATGTCGAAGCCGTTCTCGAGCACGAACAGCGCGCGCATGCCGCCGCCGAGATCCTCGGAACCCTTGATGCCCCAGCGGCTGCCGGACAGGTTGCCGGTCGTGAGACCGACGCTCGAATGGCCGGTGTACGCACCCGCCGAGCCAACCCGTTCGTTGCTGCGGTAGGTCACGCCCGCGTCGACGATGCCGTACAGCGTGACGGAGCTTTGCGCGGCGGCGATACCCGCGAGCGAGAGCAGCAGCGGCGCTGCGATCAGTTGCTTGTTCATGATGTTATGTCTCCGGGCGTCGAACCCGTTGTTCTGGCTGACTGTTGCGAGTAGCGCGCACGGGCGCCGACATCCGCCGGCGGTGCGAGGCCGGCCGCGTCCGCGCGCGACGACGCGGCGGGCATGCCCGCTGCGGCCGCCATGGTAGTTGGAACCGGTTCCGACCCAAAGCGGAATAATGACAACAGTTTTTTGCCAAAATCGAGATAGTCGCGACACGGCCGTCGTTGATCGCTGCCGCGCCTGTACAGCATGGGGCGGCGCCCCCGATAATCGAACGCACCCTTTCCCCAGGAGTGCCGTCATGCATGAAACGACCCTGCTGATCTTCGCCGCCGTCGCGTTCGTCGGCATCGCGACACCCGGCCCGACCGTGCTGCTCGCGCTGACCAACGGCTCGCGTTACGGCGTGCGCCGCGCGGCCTATGGCTTCGCGGGCGCGATGCTGTCCGACGTCGTGCTGATCGTCGCGGTCGCGCTCGGCCTCGGCGCGCTGCTGATGGCATCGGCGTTCTGGTTCTCGGTGGTGAAATGGCTCGGCGCCGCGTACCTCGCGTATGTCGGCATCCGGCTGCTGATGTCGAAGGGTTCGCTCGACGTCGCCGCCGCGTCCGCCGGCGCGGCGCCCGATCGCAACGCGTCGATCTTCGCGAAGAGCTTCCTGACCGCTGTCACGAATCCGAAGGGCTATCTGTTCTTCTCCGCGTTCCTGCCGCAGTTCCTCGATCCGTCCGCGCCGCTCGCGCCGCAGTACGTCGCGCTCGCGGTCACGTTCGCGCTGCTCGACGGCGTGGTGATGTTCGGCTACGCGCTGCTCGGCGCCCGCGCGGTGCGGCTGCTGAAACGCGCGGGTGCGCTGTGGCTCGAACGCACGTGCGGCGCGATGCTGCTCGCGCTCGCCGGTTCGCTCGCGCTGTACCGGCGCCATGCGGCATAGAAGCCGGTCGCGATGAAAATCGATCGACCGCCCCGCTCCGGCTTCCCCGGCCTGTCGCTCCGGCAACTCGACCGCGCGGACCTCGACGCGTGGTACGCGTACCTGTCCAACCCCGACGTCTTCCGCCACACGAGCTGGAACCTGCGCGCACCCGACGATCTGCTGCCGCTGTTCGACAACATCGAATCGGCCGACCCGGATTCGATCCGGCGTCTCGCGATCGTCGACACCGCATCGGGCACGCTCGCCGGGACGGTCGGGCTGCATACGGTGTCCACCGTGAACCGCTCGGCGGAGATCGCGTACGACCTCGCGCCGTCGCACTGGGGGCGCGGCATCGCGAGCGCCGTGTGCGAAGCCGTCACCGCATGGGCGTTCACCACGGGCGGCTTCATGCGGATGCAGGCCGTCGTGCTGACCAGCAACGCGGGCTCCGCGCGCGTGCTGCAGAAGTGCCGCTACCGCTACGAAGGACTGTTGCGCGCCTACAAGATGGTGCGCGGCACGCCGGGCGATTTCGCGATGTACGCGCGCCTCGCGACCGACTGACGCACCGTACGCGGCATCGCGCGCCGGTGCCATGATGCGATTGTTGGACGACCCGCGCCGAATTGGCGACAATCGCCGTTCCCCTCATCGACGCTCCGCCATGAAGATCGCCGCGCTTTCCGACATCCACGGCAACCTCGCCGCGCTCGACGCGGTGCTCGACGACGTCCGCCGCCGCGGCGCCGACGTGATCGTCAATCTCGGCGACATCGTGTCGGGCGCGCTCCATCCGGCCGAAACGGCCGACCGCCTGATCGCGCTCGATCTGCCGACCATCAAGGGCAATCACGAGCGGCAGTTGCTCACCTGCGACCGCGCAGCGATGCGGCTGTCCGATCGCTGGGCGCACGACACGCTGCGCGACGACCAGCTCGACTGGATCGCCGCGCTGCCCGAACGCATGACGCTCGACGACGACGTATTGATGGTGCACGGCACGCCGGCCAGCGATCTCGTCTACTTCCTCGAGACGGTCACGCCCGACGGCTGCCGCGCGGCCACGCCCGACGAAGTCGCGCGGCGCGCGGGCCACGAAGCGGCGTCGCTGATCCTGTGCGGCCACACGCACGTGCCGCGTACCGCGAAGCTCGACGACGGCCGGCTGATCGTCAACCCGGGCAGCGTCGGGCTGCAGGCGTACGAGGACGACCTGCCGCATCCGCACCGCATCGAAACAGGCTCGCCGCATGCGCGCTACGCGATGGTGTCGCGCACGGCGGCCGGCTGGAGCGTCGAATTCCATGCGGTCGAATACGACTGGCACACGGCCGCCGTCACCGCGGCCTCGCGCGGGCGCGACGACTGGACCGTCGCGCTGCGCACCGGCCGGTGCTGAGACGCACGCGCCGCGCCGCCGCCCCGCTTCACGTCCCTTTCAGGAAAACCGAACGCCATGCCCGTTCCGTCGCAACTGCTCTTCCTGCCCGGCGCATCGGGCAGCACCGCTTTCTGGCAGCCGCTGGCCGGCCTGCTCACGCATCCGGCCGAACGGCGCATCGTCGCCTATCCGGGCTTCGGCGACACGCCGCGCGATCCGGCCGTCGACGATTTCGACGGCCTCGTGCGCGATGTCCTCGAGAAGATCGACCGGCCGACCGCCGTGATCGCCCAGTCGATGGGCGGCGTGATCGCGATGCGCGCGGCGCTCGACAAGCCCGGGCTCGTCACGCACCTCGTGCTGACGGTCACGTCCGGCGGGCTCGACATGGAAGGGCTCGGCGCGCAGGACTGGCGGGCCGGCTTCGCCGAAGCGAACCCGCAGTTGCCCGACTGGTTCCTGACGTTCCGCGCGGACTTCTCGCGGGACATCGGCCGCATCGCACAACCGACGCTGCTGCTGTGGGGCGACGACGATCCGATCAGCCCCGTCGCGGCCGGCCGGCGCCTGCTCGAACGGCTGCCCGATGCGCGGCTGCATGTCGTGGCGGGCGGCCGGCACGACCTCGCGGCCGTGCATGCGCAAGCGCTCGCCCCGCTCGTCGACGCGCATCTGCAGCGCACGTAACGTTGCGCGCGCCGGCATCCGCTTCCGTCCGCGCTTCAGCTTCGGCGCGCACCCGGCACCGCGACGCTCACGCGCCGCGTCGGCTCACTCCGCGCGCCTCAGCGTGAGCCGTGCTTCGAGCCCGCCGCCATCGGGCCGGTTGTTCAGCGTCAGCGTGCCGCCCATCGCGAGCGCGAGTTGCTTCGCGATCGCCAGACCCAACCCCGTGCCGCCCGTGTCGCGGTTGCGCGACGTCTCCACGCGCCGGAACGGCTCGAATACCGCGTCGAGCTGATCGGCCGGAATGCCGGGCCCGCGGTCGAGCACGGCAATCACCGCGCCGCCGTCCGGCGCGGCCTGCACGTCGATCTCGGCCGCGCCCGCGAACTTCAGCGCGTTGTCGACGAGGTTGCCCACGATGCGGCGCAGCGCCTTCGGCCGCGTGACGAGCGCGAGCGGCGCGCGGCTGTGCAGCGCGACGTCCTGTCCCGCATCCGTGTAGTCGCACACGATGCTGTCGAGCAGCGCGTCGAGATCGATGCGGCGCGCGGCTTCCTCGGTGCCGTGCAGCGTCCGCGCGTACGCGACGCCCTCCTTCACCAGGTGCTCCATCTCGATCAGGTCCTGGCGCAGCTTCGCGCCCTGCGTGTCGTCGTCCATCACGTCGACCCGCAGCCGCATGCGCGTGATCGGCGTCTGCAGGTCGTGCGAGATCGACGCGAGGATCTGCATGCGCTCGGCCATGTACTGCGCGATGCGGTCCTGCATCGCGTTGAATGCCCGGGCGGCACGCGCGACCTCCGACGGCCCGCCTTCGTCCAGCCGCTCGCCCTTCAGGTCGGGGCCGAGCGCGTCGGCGGCCTGCGCGAGCTGCTTGAGCGGCCGCGTCGCGAGCCGCACCGCGAGCCAGCAGCACGCGGCCAGCACCGCGAGCTGCAGCACGAGCACGACCGGCAGCCAGCCCGACAGCGGCACCGTCGACATCGGATGAATGTCGATCGTCAGCGGCGACCCGTCGGTCAGGCGCAGGTGCACCTGCAGATGTTCGCGATCGCCGGGGATCGCGTTCGCGGTCAGCGGGTAGTCGCCGCCGATGCCGTCCGAGATCGAACGCTCGACGCGCGCCGACAGCCGCGCTTCCGGCGGCGTGCCCGTCTCGCCGGGCCCGAGGATGAACGCATAGCTGCGCCGCGCGAGACGCGGCAGCCACGCGGCGCGCTCGGCCGGCGGCAAGTGGTCGAGCAGCGCGACCGAACTCGCGACCTCGCGCTCGATATAGCCCATCATCAGGTTGGTGGTCGCCTGGTCGCGCTCGGTGACGGTGAGCCAGAACGACAGCGTCTGCGCGAGCGCGAGGCCCACGCACAGGATCAGCGCGAGCCGCGCGAACAGCGAGCGCGGCCAGTGCCACGGCGTACGCGCGCTCATGGCGTACCGTCGACGGCGGTCACGGCCGACGAGAACACGTAGCCCTCGTTACGCAGCGTCTTGATGTAGCGCGGTTCGCGCGCGCCGTCGCGCAGCCGCTGGCGCAACCGGCTCACGAGCAGGTCGATCGAGCGGTCGAACGGGTCGGACTGCCGCCCCTGCGTGAGGTTGAGCAACTGGTCGCGCGTCAGCACGCGCTGCGGGTTGTCGAGGAACACGCGCAGCAGCCGGTATTCGGCGCCGCTCAGCGCGACCAGCGTGCCTTCGGCGTCGAGCAGGTGGCGCCCGGTCGTGTCGAGCCGCCATTCGCCGAACGCGAGCATCTCGGCCGTTTCCGTCACCTGCATGCCGGGCGGCAGCATGCGCGCGCGGCGCAGCACCGAGCGGATCCGCGCGAGCAGTTCGCGCACCGCGAACGGCTTGGCCAGGTAATCGTCGGCGCCCATCTCGAGGCCGATGATGCGGTCGGTTTCCTCGCTGCGCGCGGTCAGCATCAGCACGGGTACCGTGCGGAACTTGCCGGCCCGCAGGTCGCGGCACAGCGTGAGACCGTCCTCGCCCGGCATCATCAGGTCGAGCACGATCAGATCGGGCGCGCCGTCGTCCAGCACGTTGCGCATCTCGCGGCCGTTCGCGGCCAGCGACACGCGCATGCCGTTCTTCTCCAGGTAGTCCGCGATCAGTTCGCGGATCGCGCGATCGTCGTCGACGATCAGCACGTGGTCGATCTTGTCCATGAGTCGTGGTCGGTGTCGTAGTTCGGGCAGGCGATGTCCGCTGTTATACCGCATGGCAGGCGCGCGTTTGTATCCCAATGTATCGCGCGGCCGCGGCGACACACAACATTGCACACGCGCCGCCGGCCGGACACATCGCGGATACGTCGGCGCCGCCTAATGGGGCCTGTCGAAACCCGTCCGGCCGCCGCCGTCCAGCCGCGGCCACCCCGCTCAGGAGAACGCCATGCTGCCCCGACTCAAGACCGCCGCCATCGTCATCGCCCTCGCCGCCACGGCCGGGCTCGCCGCCTTCGCCGGCACCCGCGACGACGCGGGCATGCCGGCGTCGCTGGCCGGCACGCCGGCCCCCGATTTCACCGGCATCGACCGCTGGCACAACAGCGCGCCGCTGACGCTCGGCCAGTTGCGCGGCAAGGTCGTGCTCGTCGATTTCTGGACGTACTCGTGCATCAACTGCATTCATACGATTCCGTACGTGAAGGAATGGGACCGGAAGTATCGCGACCAGGGGCTCGTCGTGGTCGGCGTGCACACGCCCGAATATCCGTTCGAACGCGATGCGAAGAACGTCGCCGAGGCGGTCAAGCGCTTCGGCATCTCGTACCCGGTCGCACAGGACAACCGCTACGACACGTGGCGCGCATACGGGAACCAGTACTGGCCCGCGCTGTACCTGATCGATGCGAACGGCAAGGTCGTCTATACGCGCTATGGCGAAGGCGGGTACGACAAGACCGAGGCCGCGATCCGCGGGGCGCTCGCGCAGGCCGGCACACCGGCGAAGGATGCGACGCGCACGCAGTGACCGGCGCGGCGGGCGCGGCGCGCATCTGCACATGCGTGCACGCCCGTCATGCGCTCACTCGCTCACGTGCGTTTCGCGTCCGCCGCCGCGAGCATCGCCTCGCCGATCGCGAGGTTGCCGTCCGCGATCAGCGCTTCACCGGCGCCCCGGATATCGGCCCCGGCCTTGTTCTGCCCGAGCTTGCGCTTGCCGACGAGCCGCGTGATCTCGATCCGCAGCCCGACGATCGACTGCACCATCGTGTCGATGTAGTCCTTCGGCGCGTCGCCCATCTTCCACGGCACCGGCTGCGACGCCTCGTGCGTGCGCGTCAGCCGCGCGACCACGCCGCGCACGAACTTCTCGTCGTCGCGCACCGTGATGCGGCCGTGCGCATGCACGACCACGTAGTTCCACGTCGGCACTTGCCGGTGCGCGACGTGCTTGCTCGGGTACCAGTTCGGCGAGATGTACGCGTCGCCGGCGCGGAAAATCACGAGCACCTCGTCGCCGTCCGCGACGTCCCGCCAGACCGGATTCGCGCGGGCGACGTGCGCATGCAGTTCGCCGAGCCCGCCATCGTCGGGCAACAGCTCGAACGGCAGGTGGTTCGCGTCGAGCCCGTTCTTGCCCTGCGTGATCAGGCTGCCGAACGGATGCTGCACGATCAGCTCGCGCAGCGCGTCGGGATCGGGCTCGTTGAAATCGGCGGGGACGTACATGTCGGCTCCACGGTCGAACGGGATGGGAAATGGCGCGGGCGCAGGCCCGTCATGCGGCGATTGTGACCCCAAACTGGTTTATGCTGTAGAGCCGGTTTAGAACAATTTCAGCAGACCAGAATCATGGCAAGAACGGCCCGGATCGTCGAAATCCCGTCGCTCGGCACGCTCGACCGCGCGGCCGGCGACCTGAGCCGTCAGCTCGCGCAGGCGCTGCGCGACGCCGTGCGGCGCGGCGACGTCCGG
>NZ_JAAGPK010000058.1:0-45741 GCF_017104685.1 Burkholderia sp. Tr-20355
TAGCGCGATCGGGTCGGAATCGGGAAGCGGGCGGGTAACGGTCATCGCGGGATCGTGGCGGCTGGCAAGGATGCCGCCACGGGACGAGCCCGCGTGGCGGTCAGGGGGTGAAGCGGCCGGTGCCGAGCGCGGCGAGCG
This sequence comes from Burkholderia sp. Tr-20355, assembly GCF_017104685.1. Lineage (NCBI taxonomy): Bacteria > Pseudomonadati > Pseudomonadota > Betaproteobacteria > Burkholderiales > Burkholderiaceae > Burkholderia > Burkholderia sp. Tr-20355. Next base: position 139 of record NZ_JAAGPK010000058.1, read on the forward strand.
TGTCGGCGGGCCACTGCCGGGCGTCGCCGCCCAGGTAGTCGGTCACCACTTTAGCAGACCCGCACGCGAGGCCCCAGCCGGTCGGGCCATGCCCGAAGTTGACGAACACGCGCGGATGCGGGGTCGGACCCACGACGGGCAGGCCGTCCGGCGACAGCAGCTGCATGCCTTGCCACGACAGCGCGGCCGAAATCCTCGCGGCGCCCGGCACCCAGTCGTGAACGGCCTGGCCGAGCAGCGCGAGCGCGGCCTCGGACAGCGGCTCGGCGAGCGGCTTCGCGGTGTCGGCGAGGCTTTGCAGCACGGCGCCGCCGCCGACGCGCAGCCGCTGGTGGGTGCGCGTGATCGAGATCCGCTTGATCGAATCGACGACGCTCAGGTGCGGCGCGTGTTCCTCGTACGCGACCGGCGCGGTGAGCGTGTGGACGCGCACCGGGTGCAGCGGCAGGCGCCAGCCGAGCCGTTCGAGCAACGGTACGCTGCCGGCGCCGGCAGCGACCACGATCGCGTCGGCGGAAATCACGTCGACCTCGCGCGCCCGGGCCGCGGTCCGGTTGCCGGACGGCGCGAGCTCGACCGCGGCGCGGCCGCTGTCGACGCGGATCGCGGCGACGTCCGCGCCGAAGCGGAACTGCACGCCGTGCTCGTCGAGCGTCTGCTTGACCAGTTTCGCGAACAGCGGGCAGTTGCCGGTGCGCTCGGTTTCGAGCAGCACGCCGCCGGCGAAGCCGGGCTCGGCCGGCACCGACGGTTCGAGCGCCGCGCATTCGGCGGCGGTGAGCGTGCGGTACGGCTGGTCGAGCGTGCGCAGCAGGTCGAGCGCGGGCTGCAGCGCGTCCCAGTCGCGCGGGTCGCGCACCACGTGCAGGATGCCGGGCTTCTGCTCGAATTCGAGTTCGAGGCGCGCCTCGATGTCGGCGAGCGTGTCGCGCGATGCGTCGATCAGCGGGCGCAGCCGGGCGTACTGCGCGGCGAACGCGTCGGGCTCGCGCAGCGTGCCGAGCTGCTTGACGAAGCGGCGGACGCCGCCGTTGAGGCCCGGCTTGTAGACGATGCCGCTGTCGCGCGGCTGGCGCTGGCGCATGAAGGTCGGGCCGAACCAGACGTCGAGCGGGCTCGGCAGCAGCGCGCCGCCGTCGCCGTAGGTCGCCCCCTGCGCGACGGTCGCGTGGCGTTCGACCACGCAGACGCGATGGCCGGCCGCGCGCAGCTGGTAGGCGGTGGCGACGCCGCTGATTCCGCCGCCGATGACGATGACATCCATGGAGATTGCTTCGATGACGGGTGGCGCGCACGCTGCCCGGTGAAAATTCGCTGAGGCCCCCGGCCCGGTGAACCCGGAATGATAGCGCCAAAAGCGCCGGAACCGGCGGCGGGCGAACATGCGCCGTGCGGTCGCACCACGGCGGCCTGCCAGCGCACCCGTGCGGGCCGGCCTGGCGGGCCGCCGCGCGCGGCACGCACCCGGGCACCGTCGCGGTGCATGCGGACGACCGATCGCCGGTCTTGGGCGCCCGACTTCCGGGTATAATTACGGCCTTCCTTTCGCCCCACGTCGCCACCTCGCGCGACTCATCGACGTCAGTCCAGCCCATGGCTCACTTCTCGTGTTTTCCCGGCGCTTCGGCCCTCTCCGATTTCCGTCAAACCCGTCTGCTCGACACGCTCAGGCAAATCGACGCCAACATCGTCGCGGTGCGCGGCCAGTTCCTGCACTTCGTCAATGCGGCCGAGCCGCTGTCGGCCGACGACAGCGCACGCATCGACGCGCTGATGCACTACGGCGCGCCGTTCCAGCCGGCGAGCGAGAAGGGCGCCACCGAGACCTTCGTCGTGCTGCCGCGCTTCGGCACCGTCTCGCCGTGGGCGAGCAAGGCGACCGACATCGCGCAGCACTGCGGCCTCACGCACGTGCGCCGCATCGAGCGCGGCGTCGAATTCACGGTCACGCTGAAGTCGGGCCTGCTCGGCGGCAAGAAGGCGCTGTCGGACGACGCGCTCGCGGCCGTCGCGGCCGCGCTGCATGACCGGATGACCGAAAGCGTGGTCGCGGCGCGCGACGACGCGAAGCACTTGTTCGACGAACTGCCGGCCAAGCCGCTGTCGACCGTCGACGTGCTGGGTATCGGCCGCGGCGCGCTCGAGCGCGCGAACGTCGAGCTGGGCCTCGCGCTCGCCGACGACGAGATCGACTACCTGGTCGACGCGTTCCGCAAGCTCGAACGCAACCCGACCGACGTCGAGCTGATGATGTTCGCGCAGGCGAACAGCGAACACTGCCGCCACAAGATCTTCAACGCGCAGTGGACGATCGACGGCGAAGCGCAGGACATGTCGCTGTTCGCGATGATCCGCAACACCGAAAAACTGAGCCCGCAGGGCACGATCGTCGCGTATTCGGACAACTCGTCGATCATGGTGGGCGCCGAAGCCGAGCGCTGGTTCCCGCGCAACGCGGGCGCGGCCGGCGAGCCGGGCGAGCGCTACGGCCGCCATACCGAGCTCACGCACACGCTGATGAAGGTCGAGACGCACAACCACCCGACGGCGATCTCGCCGTTCCCGGGCGCGGCGACCGGCGCGGGCGGCGAGATCCGCGACGAAGGCGCGACGGGCCGCGGCGCGCGTCCGAAGGCCGGCCTGACGGGCTTCACCGTGTCCAACCTCGACCTGCCGGACGCCCGCCAGCCGTGGGAAAACGCACGTGACGCGGCGCAGCCGGTCGGCGAGCGCAACCCGAACGACGCGCACGGCCCGTACGGCCGTCCGGACCGCATCGCGTCGCCGCTGCAGATCATGATCGACGGCCCGCTCGGCGGCGCCGCGTTCAACAACGAATTCGGCCGCCCGAACCTCGGCGGCTATTTCCGCGTGTACGAGCAGAACGTCGGCGGGAAGGTGCATGGTTATCACAAGCCGATCATGATCGCGGGCGGCCTCGGCAACATCGCGGATCAGCATACGCACAAGCATGACGTGCCGGCCGGCTCGCTGCTGATCCAGATCGGCGGCCCCGGCATGCGGATCGGGATGGGCGGCGGCGCGGCGAGCTCGATGGCGACCGGCGCGAACACGGCCGAGCTCGACTTCGACTCCGTGCAGCGCGGCAACCCGGAAATCGAGCGGCGCGCGCAGGAAGTGATCAACGGCTGCTGGCAGCTCGGCGCGGAAAACCCGATCCTGAGCATCCACGACGTCGGCGCGGGCGGCCTGTCCAACGCGTTCCCGGAAATCGTCGACGGCGCGGGCAAGGGCGCGCGCTTCGAACTGCGCAAGGTCGCGCTCGAGGAATCGGGCCTGTCGCCGCGCGAAATCTGGTCGAACGAAGCGCAGGAGCGCTACGTGCTGGCGATCGCGCCGGCCGACCTGCCGCGCTTCGAGGCGATTTGCGCGCGTGAGCGCTGCCCGTTCGCGGTGGTCGGCGTCGCGACCGACGAGCGCCAGCTGAAGCTGGTCGACGACGAAGCGACGGGCGCCGACGAATACCCGGTCGACATGCCGATGGAAGTGCTGCTCGGCAAGCCGCCGCGCATGCATCGCGACGTCACGCGCGTGACGACCGAGCGCGCGCCGGTCGACGTGACGGGCATCGCGCTGTCGGAAGTCGCGATCGACGTGCTGAAGCACCCGACGGTCGGCAGCAAGTCGTTCCTGATCACGATCGGCGACCGTTCGGTCGGCGGCACGTCGGTGCGCGACCAGATGGTCGGCCCGTGGCAGGTGCCGGTGGCCGACTGCGCGGTGACCGCGCTCGACTACGCGGGCTTCAAGGGCGAGGCGATGACGATGGCCGAGCGCACGCCGCTCGCGGTGATCGACGCGCCCGCATCGGGCCGCATGGCCGTCGGCGAGGCGATCACGAACATCGCGAGCGCGCCGATCGCGTCGCTCGACAAGCTGAAGCTGTCGGCGAACTGGATGGCCGCGTGCGGCACGGCCGGCGAGGACGCCGCGCTGTTCGACACGGTCAAGGCGATCGGCATGGAGCTGTGCCCGGCACTCGGGATCGGCATCCCGGTCGGCAAGGACTCGCTGTCGATGAAGACGAAGTGGGACGAGCAGGGCGTCGCGAAGGAAGTGGTGTCGCCGGTGTCGCTGATCATCTCGGCGTTCGCGCCGGTCGAGGACGTGCGCCGTCACCTGACGCCGCAACTGCGCCGCATCGCCGACGCGGGCGACAGCGTGCTGATCGCGATCGATCTCGGCCGCGGCAAGAACCGGATGGGCGGCAGCATCTTCGCGCAGGTCACGCAGCAGGTCGGCGACACGACGCCGGACGTCGACGACGCCGAAGACCTGAAGCGCTTCTTCACCGCGATCCAGTCGCTCAATGCGCAAGACAAGCTGCTCGCGTACCACGACCGCTCGGACGGCGGCCTGTGGGCGACGGTGTGCGAAATGGCGTTCGCGGGCCACGCCGGCGTGTCGCTGAACGTCGACATGCTGACGCTCGACCCGAACCACGAATCCGACTACGGCGACGCGAAGGACTGGGCGAAGCAGACGAGCGGCCGTCGTGACGACCGCACGCTGCGCGCGCTGTTCTCGGAAGAACTCGGCGCCGTCGTGCAGGTGCGGGCGGCCGACCGCGACGCGGTGCTCGGCGCGCTGCGCGAGTTCGGCCTGTCGGCGTGCTCGCACGTGATCGGCTCGGTCAACGACCGCGACGTGATCGAGGTGTACCGCGACGCGAAGAAGATCTTCGACGCGCCGCGTGCCGAACTCCATCGCGCGTGGAGCGAAGTGAGCTGGCGCATCGCGCGCCTGCGCGACAACCCCGCCTGCGCGGACGCCGAATACGACGCGCTGCTCGATGCGGCCGATCCGGGCATCTCGCCGGTGCTGAGCTTCGATCCGGCCGACGACATCGCCGCGCCGTTCATCGCGACGGGCGCGCGGCCGCGCGTCGCAATCCTGCGCGAGCAGGGCGTGAACTCGCACCTGGAAACGGCCTACGCGTTCGACCGTGCGGGCTTCGACGCGCACGACGTGCACATGAGCGACCTGCTCGCCGGTCGCGCGACGCTCGCCGATTTCGCGGGTGCGGTCGCGTGCGGCGGCTTCTCGTACGGCGACGTGCTGGGCGCGGGCGAAGGCTGGGCGAAGACGATTCGTTTCAACGCGAACCTCGCCGACATGTTCTCGGCGTTCTTCGCGCGCCCCGACACGTTCGCCCTCGGCATCTGCAACGGCTGCCAGATGCTGTCGAGCATCGCGTCGATGATCCCGGGCGCGGAAGCGTGGCCGAAGTTCACGCGCAACAAGTCCGAGCAGTTCGAGGCGCGCTTCTCGTTCGTCGAAGTGGAGAAGTCGCCGTCGATCTTCTTCGCGGGGATGGAAGGCTCGCGGATTCCGGTCGCGGTCGCGCACGGCGAAGGTTATGCGGATTTCTCGCAGCAGGGCGACATCGATCGCGTCGCGGTTGCGATGCGATACGTCGACCACCGCGGCGAGGCGACCGAGCGTTATCCGTTCAACCCGAACGGCTCGCCGGCCGGCATCACGTCGGTCACGACGGCCGACGGCCGCTTCTCGGTGCTGATGCCGCACATGGAGCGCGTGCACCGTACGGTGACGATGAGCTGGCATCCGGAAGGCTGGGGTGAAGCGAGCCCGTGGATGCGCGTGTTCCGCAACGCACGCCGCTGGATCGGCTGATCCCGATGATGTTCGATCCGCACGCGCCGGTCGAGGTCGTCACGCTGCGCGACGCACGCGCGAGCGAGGCCGACGCGATCGGCCGCGTGATCCGCGCGGCGTTCGCGGGCGAGCCGCAGGGCGGGCAGTTCGAGCAGCGTATCGTCGATGCGCTGCGCGCGGACGGCGCGCTGAGCGTGTCGCTCGTCGCGGAGCGCGACGGGCGCGTCATCGGCCACGTCGCGTTCTCGCCGGTGGCGATCGGCGGCGCGCCGTCCGGCAGCCAGCAATGGTATGGGCTCGCGCCGCTCGCGGTGCTGCCCGACTGCCAGCGGCAGAGCATCGGCGCGGGGCTCGTGCGCACGGGGCTCGACGCGCTGCGCCGGCTCGGCGCGCGCGGCTGCGTCGTGCTCGGGGAGCCGGCGTACTATGCGCGTTTCGGGTTCGAACCGCGTGACGGCATCGTGTTTCCGGGTGTGCCGCCCGAGTATTTCCTCGCATTGTCGTTCGACGAATCGGCACCGCCGCCATCGGGCGACGTGCGCTATCACGACGTGTTTTATCCCGCGTAGCGCGGGTCGCGTCCGGTACGGAAAAGGCCGCTCTGAGGAGCGGCCTTTTGCATGGCATGGTCCGGCGCATCAAAAGAAAAAGCCGCTCCGGAGAGCGGCTTTCTTTCGTTGCGCGGGCGACGCGCGCCGGCGTTACTGGATCTTCGCCTGCTGGCGCAGGCCTTCCTCGAACGCCTGCAGCTTCTGCTGCACGAGCTGCTGCGCGATCTGCGCCTTCACCTGCTCGAGCGGCGGCGGTGCGATGTCGCGGATGTCGTCGACGCGGATGATGTGCCAGCCGAACTGCGTCTTCACCGGCGTGTCGGTCATCTGGCCTTTCTGCAGCTTCTGCGCCGCTGCCGCGAATTCCGGCACGTACGCCTTCGGATCGGACCAGTCGAGATCGCCGCCGTTCTTGCCCGAACCCGGATCCTTCGAGTATTGCTTCGCGAGATCCTCGAACTTCGCGCCGGCCTTGATCTTCGCGATCAGGTCCTTCGCCTGCTGCTCGTCGCTGACGAGGATGTGGTGCAGGTGGTATTCGCGGTTGCCGCCCGCGCCCTTGACGAGGTCGTCGTAGCGCGCCTTCACTTCGGCGTCGGTCGGCTGGTTCTTCTTCAGGAAGCTCTCGATCATCGAACGCAGCACGACGGTCTGCTGCGCGACGGCGACCTGCGCCTTCACGTCCGGACGATTCGGGATGCCTTCGCGGATTGCTTCCTGCATCAGGATTTCGCGGTTCACGAGTTCCTGGCGCACGGCCTGCTGCAGTTGCGGGCCGTCGGTCTGCCCTTGCTGGACGAGCTGCGCGACCATCGCATCGGCGCGCGACTTCGGAATCGGCGTGCCGTTGACGACGGCGATGTTCTGGGCGAATGCCGGTGCCGCTGCGAAAGCAGCCGCCGCGACCCACAGGCGGGGGGATTTCAGGATCATCGGGAATTCCTAATGAGACTAGATTGAAGATTCGTTGAATTCTTCGGGCGTATAAGCCACGATCGCGAGCGCGTGAATGCCGCGCTGCATCGCATCAGCGAGCGCATCATACACCAGCCGGTGCCGCGCGACGCGCGGCTTGCCCGTGAAGGCGGCCGAGACGATCGTGACCGTGAAATGACCGCCGGCGGCCGCGCCGGCGTGGCCCGCGTGCTGCGCGCTGTCGTCGCGCACGGTGAGCGCCAGCGGCGCCAGCGACGCGGTGAGGCGCGCTTCGATCAGCGCGATGCGCTCGTCGGGCGAGGCGTGGAGAAAGGCGTCCGTCATGTCACTCGTCCTTCAGGTATTTCGTGAGCCACAGGCTCTGCAGGATGATGAACACGACCATCGCGCCCGTCGTACCGAACAGCTTGAAGTTCACCCATTGCGATTCGGTGAAGTTGTGTACCACATACAGGTTCGCGACGCCGAGCACCGCGAAGAACAGCGCCCATGCGACGTTCAGCTTGTCCCACACGGGCGTCGGCAGCGTGAGCTGCTTGCCCATCATCTTCTCGATCAGGTTCTTGCTGAACGCATAACGCGCGGCGAGCAACCCGATCGCAAACAACCAGTACAGCACAGTCGGTTTCCATTGAATGAATTTCTCGTCATGCAGGACGAGGGTGGCGCCGCCGAAGACGACGATCACGCCGAGGCTGACCCACAGCATCGTGTCGACCTTCCGGTGCCGGAAGGCGACCCATGCGACCTGGGCCAGTGTCGCGATGATCGCGACGGCGGTGGCGGTAAAGATGCCCCAGACCTTGAAGGCGACAAAAAACAGGATGATCGGAAACAGATCGAACAGGAATTTCATGGCGCTCGCAGCTGCGTGAAAGGCCGCTCGCGCGGCCTTTCACCGTTGTAGGGACCCGCCAGGCACCACCGTCGCGGATCGGGGCGGCCAGCCCGGGGCTGGCCGGCCGGCGAGAGTCGACCCCGCCGATCCGCCCGGCGCCGCTCAGTCGTTTTCGGGTCGGGACTCGAAGTTTAACGCAGCCGAATTGATGCAGTACCGCAAACCGGTCTTGTCGCGCGGGCCGTCCTCGAAGACGTGGCCCAGATGCGCGCCGCAGTGGTTGCAGCGCACCTCGACGCGCACCATCCCGTGCGAGTAGTCGACCTTCTCGTCGATCACCTCGCCGTTGAGCGGCTTGAAGTAGCTGGGCCAGCCGCAGCCGGAATGGAACTTGGAGCCGGACTCGAACAGCGGCGTGCTGCAGACGATGCATTTGTAGATGCCGGCATCCTCGGTGTCGGTGTATTCGCCGGTGAAGGCGCGCTCGGTCGCCGCGTGCTGCGTGACCTCATACTGCATCGGCGTGAGGCGGCGGCGCAGCTCGGCGTCGTCCTTCTGGTACGGGAAGGTCTTGTCGTCGGAATCGTGGGACATGTGGGGTTCTCCTGATCGGTCGGTCGATACGCGCGGGTTGCGGGCTCAGGACGAGCAGCTCACTTCGAGCGACCCGGCCCAGTCGGGCGGCAACGCCGCGTACGCTTCATGCTCCGGTTGTTCGTCGAACGGGCGGCGCAGGATCTGCGCGAGCCGCTCGACTTCCGAAAAATCCTTTTCCTTTGCGCGCCGGATCGCGACTTCGGCCAGATGGTTGCGAAGCACGTATTTCGGGTTCGCGCGGTTCATCGCAACCGCGCGCGCCGCGTCGTCGCGCGTTTCCTCGGACAGCCGCGCGCGGTAGAGGTTCGCCCACGCATCGAACGCTTCGCGGTCGATGAACAGGTCGCGCACCGGTGCGTCGCGGCTCGCGTCGTGCTTCGAGATCTGCGCGAGGCGGCGGAACGTCAGCGTGAAATCCGCGTGGCTCGCGTGCATCGTCTCGAGCAGCTTGTTGGCGAGGTCGGCGTCGTTCTCGCGTTCGAGTTCGAGGCCGAGCTTCGCGCGCATCGCGCGTTCGAGCGCGGGGCCGAAACGCTCGGGGAAGGTCGCGAGCACGGCCTGCGCATCGTCCACCGCGCGCTCGGCGCGCGCATCGTCGTCGGCGATGTCGTGCTGCAGCCCGATCAGCGGCAGCAGTGCCTGCGCGAGGCAGTAGCAGTTCCAGTGCGCGATGCGCGGCTGCATCCGGTACGCGTAGCGGCCGCCGTTGTCCGAGTGGTTGCAGATGTGATTCGCATCGAACGCGTCGACGAAGCCGAACGGGCCGTAGTCGATCGTCACGCCGAGGATCGACATGTTGTCGGTGTTCATCACGCCGTGGCAGAAGCCGACGGCCTGCCATCGCGCGACGAGCTCGGCCGTGCGCAGCGTCACGGCCTCGAGCAGCGCGAGGTACGGATCGTCCGCGTCGCGGCAGGCCGGATAGAAGCGGTCGATCACGTGATCGGCGAGCTGGCGCAGCAGGTCGGGGCGATCGTTCGAGAAGAAGTGCTCGAAGTGGCCGAAGCGCACGAAGCTCTCCGACACGCGCGTGACGACGGCCGACGTCTCGATTTCCTCGCGCACCACCGGCTGGTCGGAACCGATCACCGTCAGCGCGCGCGTGGTCGGGATGCCGAGGTGATGCATCGCTTCCGAGCACAGGAATTCGCGGATCGACGAGCGCAGCACCGCGCGGCCGTCGCCCATCCGCGAGTACGGCGTGCGGCCGCTGCCTTTCAGCTGCAGCTCGTAGCGGCGGCCGTCGGTGCCGGTGCGTTCGCCGATCGTCAGCGCGCGGCCGTCGCCGAGCTGGCCGGCCCACACGCCGAACTGGTGGCCGGAATACACCGACGCGTACGGCATCGCGTGCGCGGGCCAGTCGCGCGTCGGATTGCCGGCGAACAGCTCGGCGAAGCCGGGCTGCGCGGCGAGCGACGGCGGCAGGTCGAGCAACCGGGCGACTTCGCCGGAAAAGCCGACGACGTACGGCGCGGCGAGCGGCGCGGCCGGCAGCCGCGTATGAAACGCGTCGCCGAGCGTGACGAACGCGCCGGCGGCGGGCGCGCCGAGCGTGGCGGCGAGGTCGGGGAGAGTGTCAGCCGCATCGGCTGCGCTTCGGGAAAACGACATGTTGAGCGCCTCTGGGTAAGCCGATATTGTAAGGCGGCGCCGCGCCGCCCGCATGGCGGCGCGCGCACCGTGCGCCACGCCCGTCCGGGGCCGCTGACGGGCGCGTTGCAGGGGCTGGTCACCGATTCGCATCCTCACGGAGAACAAGACGATGGGTAAGCCGTTGCTGGGCCAGATGATGGACGTGCCGCTGCTGGTGTCCTCGCTGATTTCGCATGCCGCGCGGCACGCCGGCGACACGGAGATCGTGTCGAAGCGCGTGGAAGGCGACCTGCATCGCTATACGTACCGCGATTGCGAGCGCCGCGCGAAGCAACTGGCGCAGGCGCTTGCGCGGCTCGGCGTCGACGCCGGCGACCGCGTCGGCACGCTGGCGTGGAACGGCTACCGGCACCTGGAGGCGTATTACGGGATCGGCGGGATGGGCGCCGTCTGTCACACGATCAACCCGCGCCTGTTTCCCGAGCAGATCGCGTACATCGTCAATCACGCGGAAGACCGCTACGTCTTTTTCGACATCAATTTCGCGCCGCTCGTCGACGCCATCGCGCCGCAGTGTCCGCACGTGAAGGGCTGGGTCGCGATGACCGATGCCGCGCACCTGCCGACGGGCGCGACGCCGTACCTCTGCTACGAAACGCTCGTCGACGCCGAAGATGGCCGCTACGACTGGCCGCGCCTCGACGAGCAGCAGGCGTCGGGGCTCTGCTATACGTCGGGCACGACCGGCAACCCGAAGGGCGTGCTGTATTCGCACCGCTCGACGGTGCTGCACGCATACGGCGCCGCGCTGCCCGACGCGATGAATCTGTCCGCGATGGACGCCGTGCTGCCCGTCGTGCCGATGTTCCACGTCAACGCGTGGGGGCTGCCGTACGCGGTGCCGCTGACCGGCGGCAAGCTCGTGCTGCCCGGCAAGGATCTCGACGGCAAGTCGCTGTACGCGCTGATGGAGGCCGAGCGCGTGACGTTTTCCGCGGGCGTGCCGACCGTGTGGCTCGGGCTGCTCAACTACATGCGCGAAGCCGGCGTACGCTTCTCGACGCTGAACCGCACGGTGATCGGCGGCTCCGCGTGCCCGCCCGCGATGCTGCGCACGTTCGAGGACGAATACGGCGTGCGCGTGATCCATGCATGGGGAATGACCGAGCTGTCGCCGCTCGGCACGCTCGCGAAGCTCAACTGGGCGCAGTCGCAGCGGCCGCTCGACGCGCAGCGCCGGCTGCTCGAGAAGCAGGGCCGCGTGATCTGCGGCGTCGACATGCGCATCGTCGGCGAGGACGGCCACGAGCTGCCGTGGGACGGCGTCGCGTTCGGCGAATTGCAGGTGCGCGGGCCGTGGGTGATCGATCGCTACTTTCGCGGCGACGAATCGCCGCTGTCGGACGGCTGGTTCCCGACCGGCGACGTCGCGACGATCGATCCCGACGGCTTCCTGCAGATCACCGACCGCAGCAAGGACGTGATCAAGTCGGGCGGCGAATGGATCAGCTCGATCGACATCGAGAACGTCGCGGTCGCCCACCCGGGCGTGGCCGAAGCCGCGTGCATCGCATGCGCGCACCCGAAATGGACCGAGCGCCCGCTGCTCGTCGTGGTGCCGCGCGAAGGCGCGAACCTGAGCCGCGACACGCTGCTCGCGTTCTACGAAGGCAAGGTCGCGAAATGGTGGATCCCCGACGACGTCGTGTTCGTCGAATCGCTGCCGCACACCGCGACCGGCAAGCTGCAGAAGCTGAAGCTGCGCGAGACGTTCCGCGACTACGTGCTGCCGACGGCGGTGGGCGCGCCGTAAGCATCGCGCCCGGGCCGGCGACGGCCCGCGAACCGGTCGCCCGATCCGTCCCCGGATCGGCAACAAAATTCAAATTGAACGACCGTGCTTTTTCGTTGTATGCTGCCTCGGTTCATCCGGACATGCGGCTGTTCGACCGCGCACAATGAAGCGCAGCCAACCCGGCGCGCGATGCATGGAGGCAGGCAGATGGCAGTGGATTACTCGACTCGCGACGGCGTGGCCGTCATCACGCTCAACAATCCGCCGGTCAACGGGCTCGGCCTGTCGACCCGTCAGGGCGTCATGGACGCGCTCGATCGCGCCGCGCAGGATCCGTCGGTCACGGCCATCGTGCTGACCGGCGCGGGCCGCGCGTTCTCGGGCGGCGCCGACATCACCGAATTCAATACGCCGAAGGCGCTGCAGGAGCCGACGCTGCACACCGTGATCCGCGCGGTGGAAGCGAGCGCGAAGCCCGTCGTCGCGGCGCTGCACAGCGTCGTGATGGGCGGCGGCCTCGAACTCGCGCTCGGCGCGCATTACCGCGTCGCGGCGCCCGGCGCGCAGGTCGCGCTGCCCGAAGTGAAGCTCGGCCTGCTGCCGGGTGCGGGCGGCACGCAGCGCCTGCCGCGCGCGGTCGGGCTCGAGACCGCGCTGAACATGATCGTGTCGGGCGCACCGGTGCCGTCGGAGCAACTGGCGAACAGCGGGCTGTTCGACGAGATGGCCGACGGCGACCTGCTGGAGGCGGCCGTCGCGTTCGCGCGCAAGGCCGGCGCGCGGCAAGGGCCGCACCCGCGGGTGCGCGATCGCAAGATCGTCCACGACAACGCCGCGGGCTTCATTCAGTTCGCGCGCAATTCCGCGCAGGCCGCCGCGTCGAATTTCCCCGCGCCGCACAAGTGCATCGATGCGATCGAGGCGGGCGTGCTGAACGGCTTCGACCAGGGCAGCATCGCCGAGCGCGAAGGTTTCGTCGCGCTGATGATGACGCCGGAAAGCCGCGCGTTGCGCCATGCGTTCTTCGGCGAGCGTGCGGCGAGCAAGATTCCCGACGTGCCGTCCGACACGCCGCTGCGCGAGATTCGTCGCGTCGGCGTGATCGGCGCGGGCACGATGGGCGGCGGGATCGCGATGAACTTCATCAACGCGGGCCTGCCCGTCACGCTGCTCGAGACGAAGCAGGAAGCGCTCGAGCGCGGCATCGCGACGATCCGCAAGAACTACGACGCGCAGGTGAAGAAGGGCAAGCTCACGCAGGAGAAGCTCGACGCGCGGATGGCGCTGATCGCGCCGACGCTCTCTTACGACGATCTGAAGGACGCCGACCTGATCGTCGAGGCCGTGTTCGAGGAGCTCGGCGTGAAGGAGCAGGTGTTCAGGAAGCTCGACGAAGTCGCGAAGCCGGGCGCGATCCTCGCGTCGAACACGTCGACGCTCGACGTCGACAAGATCGCGGCGTTCACCAAGCGTCCGCAGGACGTGGTCGGCATGCACTTCTTCAGCCCGGCGAACGTGATGAAGCTGCTCGAGGTCGTGCGCGGCGCGCAGACCGCGAAGGACGTGCTCGCGACCGTGATGGCCGTCGCGAAGAAGATCCGCAAGACGGCGGTCGTGTCGGGCGTGTGCGACGGCTTCATCGGCAACCGGATGATCGAGCAGTACATCCGCCAGGCGCTGTTCATGCTCGAGGAAGGCGCGCTGCCCGCGCAGGTCGACCGCGCGATCGAGAAGTTCGGATTCGCGATGGGGCCGTTCCGGATGAGCGACCTCGCCGGCAACGACATCGGCTGGGCGATCCGCAAGCGCCGCTACGTCGAGCAACCCGACCTGCAGTACTCGAAGATCGCCGACCGCCTGTGCGAACAGGGCCGCTTCGGCCAGAAGACGGGCGGCGGCTGGTACGACTACGTGCCGGGCGATCGCAAGGCGAAGCCGTCGTCGCTCGTCGACGAGATGGTCGTCGCGTATTCGAAGGAGCGCGGCGTCGAGCGGCGCAAGATCGGCGACGACGAGATCGTCGAGCGGCTGGTGTTCGCGCTCGTCAACGAAGGCGCGAAGATCCTCGAGGAGAAGATCGCGTCGAAGGCATCCGACATCGACATGGTCTACCTGACCGGCTATGGCTTCCCGCTGTGGCGCGGCGGCCCGATGCTGTATGCGGACACGGTCGGCCTCTACAACGTCGAGCGCACGATTCGCCGCTATGCGGCGGCACCGAACGGCGACGCATGGCGGCTCGCGCCGTCGATCGCGGAACTGGCGAAGGCCGGCCGCGGGTTCAACGGCTGACGCCGCCGCATGGCGGCGCGGCCGATCCTGTCTGGAGACACGCAATGAAACGCACCGACGACGTCCTGCTCGTGATCGACGTGCAATACGACTTCATGCCGGGCGGCGCGCTCGCGGTGCCGGACGGCGATGCGGTCGTGCCGGTGATCAACGCGCTCGCGCAGCGCTTCGACCAGGTCGTGCTGACGCAGGACTGGCACCCGCGCGAGCACGTGTCGTTCGCGGCGAACCATCCGGGCCGCGAGCCGTTTTCCACGCTCGCGCTGCCGTACGGCGAGCAGGTGCTGTGGCCCGTGCATTGCGTGCAGGACACCGACGGCGCGGCGCTGCATCGCGACCTCGACATCCCGCACGCGCGGCTCGTGATCCGCAAGGGCGGCGACGCGCAGGTCGACAGCTATTCCGCGTTCGTCGAAGCCGACCGCACGACGCGCACGGGGCTCGCGGGCTACCTGCGCGAACTCGGCGCGAAGCGCGTGTGGTGCTGCGGGCTCGCGACCGACTATTGCGTCGCGTGGTCGGCGCTCGATGCGCGCGCGGCCGGGTTCGACGCCGCGGTGATCAACGATGCGTGCCGTGCGATCGACCTGAACGGGTCGCTCGCGCACGCATGGCAGCAGATGCAGGCAGCGGGCGTCGCGCATGTGACGTCCGCGGGCGCGCGCCCGGCGGCGTAGCGCATTTCCCATCCGATTCAGGGCAGCACCGAAGGAGACTCGCATGACCGAAGCCGTAATCGTATCGACCGCACGCACGCCGCTGGCGAAATCCTGGCGTGGCGCATTCAACATGACGCACGGCGCAACGCTCGGCGGCCACGTGGTCGCCGCCGCGCTCGAACGCGCGAAGCTCGATCCCGCTCGCGTCGAGGACGTGATCATGGGCTGCGCGAACCCCGAAGGCGCGACCGGCGCGAACATCGCGCGCCAGATCGCACTGCGCGCGGGCTTGCCCGTGACCGTGCCGGGGATGACGGTGAACCGATTCTGCTCGTCGGGGCTGCAGACCATCGCGCTGGCCGCGCAGCGGATCATCGCGGGCGAAGGCGAGATCTATGTCGCCGGCGGCGTCGAATCGATCTCGTGCGTGCAGAACGAGATGAACCGGCACATGATCCAGGAAGGCTGGCTCGTCCAGCACAAGCCGGAAATCTACTGGAACATGCTGCAGACGGCCGAGAACGTCGCGAAGCGCTACGGCATCTCGAAGGAGCGGCAGGACGAGTATGGCGTGCAGTCGCAACTGCGCGCCGCGGCCGCGCAGGAAGCCGGGCGGTTCCGCGACGAGATCGTGCCGATCACGGTGCTCGCGGGCATCGCCGACAAGGCGACGGGCCGCCTGTTCACGAAGGAAGTGACGGTATCGGCCGACGAAGGCATTCGCCCCGACACGACGCTCGAAGGCGTGTCGAAGATCCGCTCGGCCGTGCCGGGCGGCGTGATCACCGCCGGCAACGCGAGCCAGTTCTCGGACGGCGCGTCGGCGTGTGTCGTGATGAGCGCCGATGCCGCGCAGCGCGAAGGGCTGCAGCCGCTGGGCGTGTTCCGCGGCTTCGCGGTGGCCGGCTGCGAGCCGGACGAGATGGGCATCGGCCCCGTGTTCGCGGTGCCGAAGCTGCTGAAGCAGGCCGGATTGAAGGTCGACGACATCGGCCTGTGGGAGTTGAACGAAGCATTCGCGGTACAGGTGCTGTACTGCCGCGACACGCTCGGGATTCCTGAGGATCGCCTGAACGTGAACGGCGGCGCGATCGCGGTCGGCCATCCGTACGGCGTGTCGGGCGCTCGCCTGACCGGCCACGCGCTGATCGAAGGCAAGCGGCGCGGCGTGAAGTACGTGGTCGTCACGATGTGCATCGGCGGCGGGCAGGGCGCGGCCGGTCTGTTCGAAATCCTCTGATCTTTGGCCGGTCGCGGCCGCGGTTTCGCTTCGGCGACGCCCGCGGCCGCGACATCAATCGGTGCGGCAGCGCCGCGATTCGAAACAATCGGGAAGCAAAAGGCGTGCGCCCGGCAATGCCGTTTCCCCTGACTTGTCAAACGAATTGCCCCACCTATACTTGCTCTGACATTTGCCTTTCGGCACGATGGGCAGGATCGCGCATGGCGCGATCCGTGCCGCGAAGGTTCGAACCAACGCAGCAGACCGACCGGGGACCGAATGAGTACGACCTATGCAGCCGGGGAACCGCCGCGCGTCGTCAGCGCGGCCGCGAGGCTTTACGCGAAATGCCTGCTGGTCGGATTCGCGTTGCTGCCTGCGTATCTGATCGCCTACCTGTGGTTCTTCAGCGACCCGCACGTCGGGTTCGAGAACCACGCATTCCATGAAATCGCGATTGCGGCCGCTACCCTCGAGGGCGCGTTCGTCACCTATGTGACGTGGGTGTGCTACCGGTCGTCCGGCGAGCCGCTGCTGCGCTGGCTGACGCTCGGCTTTCTCGGCTTCGCGATGATCTATGCGCTGCACGGTGCGTTCACCGGGATGGCGCACCACAATATCTGGCTGTTCCTGCTGTACGGGCCCGCGTCGCGGCTCGTGATGTCGATCCTGCTGCTGACGGGCCTGCTGTCGTATTCGCGTCCGCCCGACCGGATCGAGAGGCGCATGAGCGCGCGAACGTGGCTGCCGTGGATCGTGTTCTTCGTGATCGTCGACGTCGTCGTTGCCTACCTTGCGTATTCGCCGATCGCCGGCGCGCTCGGTACGCGCTTGTCGATGGAGGGCGGCGCGCTCGTGTTCTCGCTGCTGAACGTCTGCGTGCTGCTCGCGCGGCGGATCCGCTCGCCGCTGATGGTGATCTACGGCGTGTCGATCATGGCCTTCGCGCTGTCTTCGCTCGCATTCATTCTCGGCAAGCCGTGGAATCACATGTGGTGGCTGGCGCACGCGATTTTCGCGGGCGGCTTCTTCCTGCTCAGCTACGGCGTCGTGCAGGCGTTGCAGACGACACGCTCGTTCTCGGCGATCTACAGCCAGGAAGACCTGATGAGCCGGCTGTCGGAATCGATGGCGCGCACCGAGAGCGCGCTGCAGGAGTTGCGGCGCACGAACCAGAAGCTCGAGTACATGGCCGCGACTGATCCGATGACGGGCGCGTCGAACCGCCGGCAGTTCATCGCGCAGGTCGAGCGCGAGATGGTGCGGGCGGAACGCGACGGCACGCCGTTCTGCCTGCTCGCGCTCGATCTCGACAATTTCAAGAACATCAACGATGCCTACGGGCACCAGATCGGCGACGAAGTGCTGCGCGGCGTCGTGCGCCAGTGCCTCGAGGCGATCCGGCCGGCGGGCGGGCTTGCGCGCGTCGGTGGCGAGGAGTTCATGGCGCTGCTGCCGGACATGCCGCTCGAAGGCGCGCGGATGACGGCCGAGCGCGTGCGTTCGTCGATCGCGAGTTCGCCGTTCGGGCTGGACTTCAAGCGCGTGCAGGTGACGGTCAGCGTCGGCGTCGCGCAATATGGCGTCGACGGGAGTACGGTCGATGCGTTGCTGAGGGTGGTCGACGAGCGGCTGTATCAGGCGAAGCGGGAAGGGCGGAATCGCGTCGTGTCGCGGTGATGCATCGTCGATCGAAGCCCCGGAGGCGGCGACGCCCCGGGGCTTTTGCATGCCGGTCGGCCCGCGCGGCGCTAGCGTGACACCAGCGCCGTCGCCTGTTTCGGCTGCGTGTCCTGCATCCGCTGCGATGCCTGCCACCAGTACTTGCCCGCGCGCTGCTGCGGATCGCGGATCGCGAGATACGTCGTACTCCACAGCTGGGCCGCGTTGGCCTCGGTCGCATCCGCACTGCGCGTGCCGAACGCATCGGTCTGGTACGTGCCGTTTACGTAGGACCACGTCCACATCTCGGACGTCCGCATGTCGCGTCCGTTCGAGATCACCTGCCAGATCGTCTGCCGTGCCTGCGTGAGCAGCGCGCGGGTCGCGCCCGACAGATCCTGGCGCGCGAGCTGACGATCGAGCCCGGCGACCCACATCGCCTGCTGCCACGACCAGATCACCGTGCCGTGATACGCGGAGCTCGTGAATTTCGGCCACAGTGCCTGGCTCGCATACGCCGGGTTCGCGATCAGCATCCCGGCATCGGTCACGAGCCCCGTCGGGAACGGCCGCGTGACGTCGCTGACGATCCGCTGGAGCTGGTCGTCCGGCGGCGAGCCGAACAGCAGCGCGAAGCCGCCGTCGGAGTTCATCACCGGAATCGGGTTGCCCTGCTGATCGAGCGACAGCGCGTAGAACGCGAGCGGCGCGCTGGGCGCGGCCCCGGCCGGCACGCCGGCGGACGGCGCATAGGCCGACACGTCGGTGGCCGCCTGCGCGGCCGGCACGCTGACCTGGAACAGCGGCGGCGCCTGCGTCTCCCACGTGGTCGCCTCGTTCGCCGTGTTGGCGAGCGTCGCGCGCTGGCCGGCATCGAGATACGGATCGAGCAGGCCGCGCGCGAGGAATGCGTTCGCCGCGCGCAGCGCGGCCGGCACGAGCACCGCGTTCACGTCGTATGGGTAGACGCCGCCGCCGAGCCCGTCGGTACTGTCGCGCCAGTTGCCGACGATCTCGCCGGGCCGCAGGTGAATCAGGTTCGCGACCGACGGCTGTTGCGCGAACGCCTGCGCGGTCGTCGCGACGTGCAGCAGGTTGACGACCAGGCGGCTGCCGTTGGTCTGCCCGTCGCTGCCGCGCTGTGCGAGATACGCCGCCGCACGCGCCTGGCCGCGCGTATCGTCGATCAGCCACGCGGCCGCGATCGGCGCGAGCAGGTAGTCGCTGTCGATCATCTTGTAGTCGTAGGTCGGCGTCGGATCGTTCGGCTTGCCGTTCTTCTGGTTGTCGACCAGCGCGAATTCGCCGATGCCTTCCTCGTGCGCGACCTTGCCGTCGGCCGACAGGCGGCTCAGCACCGACGACAGGCCGGCCTCGATCGCCGCGGGCGCGAGCACGGGCATCAGCATGCGGACCGAGATCAGCGTATCGCGGCCGAAGTACGTGTCGTACTGCCACGAGCCGGCCAGCAGCTTGTCGTTGAAGCTCAGGAATTCGAGCACGTTCTGGCTCACCGGGTCGGGGTTCACGGACGGGGCGAACAGGTCGGCGCGCGTGATCGGCGAAAGCGGCGTCTCGCCCGACAGCGCATCGATGTGCAATTTCAGCGTGTGCGAGCCGGCCGGCGCGTTCAGCACGAGCTTGCCGCCCGCTGCCGGCGCGATGCTGCCGCCGTCGCGCAGCGTGATGCGCAACGCATAGCCGGGCGCGCCGTCGATCCGGTCGCGTTGCCATTGCGCGGTGCCGCCCTGGACCGTCGGCGCGGTGAGGATCTGCTGCGGAATCGTCGCGCCGCCGTTGAAGTCGCGCAGGAAGCGCACGTTGCTGAGCACGCCCTGGCGGATCGTCAGCGTGCCGGTGTCGACCGACACGTCGGCGCCGATGCCGTACAGCGGGCGGCCGTGCGCGTCGGGTGCCGACAGCGCGGACGGCGGCGTGTCGAGGCTCCAGTTCACCGGTTGCGCGGTGTCGTCGAACCACAGCCCCGTACCGCTGTTGCCGGCGGGGAAGACCACCAGCAGGCGCGGCTTCGTCGACGAACGCACCAGCAGGTGCGCGGCAACCTTGTCCTGCCGGTAGAACGCGTTGATCTGGCCGCCGGTGTCCATGCGGAACGACAGCGCGGCGTGGTTCGACGGCGGGGTGTTCGACTGAACGTCGTCGTCGTTGCAGGCCGCGAGCAGGCCGGCGCAGACGAGCCCGAGACACAGCGACTTCGCAAGGCGATGCATGTTGATGTCCCTCCTGATGAATGGCGATTTTTTATCTGGATGTGCGAATCAACGGATCTTGGGTCCGTTTGGTCTCGTGTCGCGGTCATTCTTTTCTGGTGAATGACTGGAATTGATCGGGGTGTGGCGTCGTTTTGAAAAAGAGAAATAGGCGGTAAATAAGCGAGCGATTGGTAAAAGCAGAAAACCGCGGCAGCAGAGGGTGCGGCCTTGATGCAGCAAGGGAAAGCAATGCGGCAGGCCTTCGCACGGGTGCGTGGCGAATTGCGTGCGGCAGAAGAAATCGAAACGTAAGCCGTCGTAGGGATTCTAGATTTCCTGGAAAGCCGAAGTCAATAATGTTTTGTGATTTTGTAATTCGGAATTGAAAAGCCGACTGAAATTATTACGCGTTGGGTCGGTAAAATATGCGATTGAATGGATTTGGATAACGCGGTCCGGATATCCGATGGCGAAACGATCGGCAATGGCGTTTCATACCGGCGATTGACGCCGGAAAGCAAGGGAATCGTCTCGTTCAAGCCGACCGTGGTCGGAGCGGCGCGCGAAGCCGTGCAATTCTCGTTCATGCCGGGAAACCGCAGTTCGCGTGTTCAGGCCGCCGGGTCCGTCAGGTTGGCAGGCTGAGCGCCCGTCGCCGTTCATGCGGCCGGCGCCGTCGGTGTTCGATGCGGTAAAAGAGCAGGTATCGTCGCCGGAACGGACGACCGCCGATTCGGTACGCGTTTTTTCGCGGTTGCGACGGCCGCGCGCTGCCCGTCCGCGACGCGGCACCTTCGATTGCCCATATTCACGTGATATCGTCGCGGAGCGTCGGAAGCCATCCACCGTTTATTCCATTGTGAGAGGCGACATGCGTCTAGCTGATTTCATCGTTCAGAACATGGAGCCGATCCTGGTGGAGTGGGAGGCATTTGCCGCCACGCTGCTGCCGGCTGCGCGGAGCATGGACGCGCATGGGCTACGCGATCACGCGCGTCAGATCCTGCAGGCGGTGGCCGAGGACATCGATACGCCGCAAACGACGGCGGAGCAACATGAAAAATCGCTTGGACGAGCGCCCGAACCGGTGAACGCGGAGAAAACGGCCGCGCAGACGCATGCCGTCCTGCGCGCGCGTCGAGGCTTCAACATCAATCAATTGACGGCCGAGTATCGGGCGCTGCGTGCCAGTGTGCTGCGCTTGTGGATCGACGCATGCCAGCCGGACGCACCTCATGTGGACGACATGATTCGCTTCAATGAGGCGATCGATCAGGCGCTCGCGGAATCCGTTGCTTTTTTTACCGAGCAGGTGGAGCTGGCCCGCAACTTGTTGCTCGGGATGCTGGGTCACGATATGCGCACGCCGCTGCAGACCATTCAGATAACAGCGTCCTATTTGGCCGCGCTCAATGCCGGAGAAGACATATCGGAGGCCGCGGCCCGGCTGATTCGCAGCGGCGGGCGCATGCACGCTCTCCTTGACGATCTTTGCGATTTCAACCGGACGCAACTCGGGCTCGGTATCAACGTCGTGCGCCGCGATGCCGATCTCGTGCAAGTGCTCGGCAATGTGGTCGACGAATTGCAGACGGCTCATCCGAATCGCGAGATCAATCTCGAGGTGAACGGCGACCTGCGGGGTGACTGGGATGATCAGCGGCTCGAGCAGCTCCTGAGCAATCTGGTGAGCAACGCAGTCAAGTATGGAGCGCCCGATACACCCGTGCGGGTGACGGCGACGTCGGACGACGCAGAGGCGCATATCGAGGTCGGGAATAAGGGGCCCGTTATCGATCGGCTCACGCTCGACCGGATCTTCGATCCGCTTCAGCGTGGATCCGACCGATCGGAAAACGTCGATGACGATGTCGGATTGGGGTTGGGCTTGTACATCGCCAGCGAGATCGCCAAGGCACATCAGGGTCGTATCGAGGCGCGGTCCGATTCGACGGAAACAGTTTTCTCGGTACATCTGCCGAGAGGTGCGCGAAACGAGCGTCCCGGAGCTCGTGTCGAGCGGCAGTGATGCGGAGTGGGTTTCGTGGGGGCGCGTTGTTCTGAGATTCCCGGCTATATCGAGATTGATGATGGCAGTGAATTCATTCGAAGGCGCTCGACAAACGGGCGGACGAGAACGGTGTGGAGATTGACTGCTCGCGCCCCGGCAAGCCCCGGCCGGCAAATGGGTTCTTGTCGCAGAAGAACGCCAGACGCCAAATCGAAGTTTGGTGCGGGTACCATAACGAGGCGCGCCCTCGCGCCGCGCTACAGCGGACGACATCGATGGAATTCGCTCGCTAGCGTACCGACCGGGCCGATTCGGCCCACCCCGAAGAGCCGGAATTTTCCCTTCAAGACCGAGACGGAAATTGGACCAGCCTCAGTAAGCGAAACGGTGGAAAAGGGGTATCGTCCCGAGAGGGTTGAAGTAATACCCCTTTTTTTCTCGGCCGGGCACGATTTCCGGCGCACGCAAGCGAACGACGGAAGGGCGTGAAGCGCCCGACTGGCAAAGGGTTATGGCAAAGTGCCGAACCAACAGAAACTGGAGCAACCGAAGTGATCAGACATATCGTCATGTGGAAGTTGAAGGAATCGGCCGAAGGCGCGACGCGCGCACAGAACGCGCTGAAGCTGAAGGAAAAGCTCGAAGGCTGCCGTGACCTCGTACCAGGCACCTTGCAGATCGACGTCGGCGTGGCGACGCCGGGCCTCGACGCGACCGCGGACATCGTGCTCGTATCCGATTTCGCGGACAAGGCCGCGCTCGACGCGTACCAGGTGCACCCGGTCCACCAGGAAGTGAAGAAATTCGTCGTCGCGGTCGCCGAATCGCGCGAGTGCGTCGACTACATCGTCGACAGCGCACGATGAGCGACGCGGCAACCCCGACGGACGGCCCGTCGATCGAAAGCCCGTTCGTCGACCTGCTCGGCGTGCAGCTCGTGTCCGCGAAGGATGGGGCGAGCGAGATCGTGCTGCCGCTCGAGGAGCGGCACATGAACACGTGGAGCATCGCGCACGGCGGCGTGACGATGACGCTTTCCGACATCGCGCTCGCGATGGCGGCGCGCAGCCTGACCGACGACGGCGTTGGCGTCGTCACGGTCGAGATGAAGGTGAACTTCATGCAGCCGGGGCGCGGCGAGTTGCGTGCCTATGGGCGTGTGATGCACCGCTCGACGACGATGGCCTACTGCGAAGGCGAAGTGCGCGACAGCGACGGCAATTTCGTCGCGAAGGCGCTCGGCACGTTCAAGTACATGCGGCGGCTCGCGGTCGGTCGCGACATCAAGCGGCAGCGTTCGCGCACCGCGCCGGACGCCCAGCCCGGCCCGAGCGACGCGTAGGCCCCCGGGCGCACGGCCCGGTCTGCTGGTCGAGGCAGGGCCGTTCCGTTTGGCGGCACGGAAAGCCGGCACATCGCGCGTCACGCCTGCCTGATTCGGGCGTGGCATCATGCACGCTTGTCCGTTCACGGCGCCGCGCAGGCGCTGTTTTCCCCGATGCCGCTGAATCCGAAGATCGCCCAGGTGCTCGACATGATCGAGCGCGCGAAACGCCCGTCCTATCACCACCAGACGCCGCAGCAGGCGCGCGCCGCGTACGAGAAGAGCGCGCCGATCCTCGATGTCGCGCCGGCGCCGATGCATGCGGTGGAGGCGTGCGTCGTGCCGACGCGCGACGGCCGCACGATCGGTGCGCGGCTGTACCTGCCGGTCGCGCCGAGCCTCGCGGAGCCGTTGCCCGCGCTCGTCTACTACCACGGCGGCGGCTTCACGGTCGGCAGCGTCGACACGCACGATGCGTTGTGCCGGATGTTCGCGCGCGATGCGCAGTGCGCGGTGCTGTCGGTCGATTACCGGCTCGCGCCCGAACACCGGTTTCCGACCGCGGTGAACGACGCCGACGACGCGTTGCGGTGGCTCCATCGCGAAGCCGCCACGTTCGGCATCGACGCCGCACGGCTGGCGGTCGGCGGCGACAGCGCGGGCGGCACGCTTGCCACCGTCTGCGCGGTGCTCGCGCGCGATGCGGGCATCCGCCTGGCACTGCAGATGCTGATCTATCCGGGCGTGACGGGTTACCAGGACACCGCATCGCACGCGCGGCTCGCGAACGGCTACCTGCTGACGCAGGACACGATCCAGTGGTTCTTCACGCAATACGTGCGTGATCCGGCGGATCGCGACGACTGGCGCTTCGCGCCGCTCGACGGCACGCGCGGCGCGCCGTCGTTCGCGGGCGTCGCGCCGGCGTGGATCGCGACGGCCGAATACGATCCGCTGAGCGACGAGGGGGCCGCGTACGCGGACAAGCTGCGCGCGGCCGGCAATGCGGTCACGCTGGTCTGCTATCCGGGGATGATTCACGAATTCTTCAAGATGGGCGGTTACGTGCCCGAGGTGCGGGCCGCGCATGGCGATGCGGTCGCGGCGCTGAAGGCCGCATTCGACGACATTTGACGGCGGGCGCCCGAAGGCGCGCGTCGCAGGGAGGCTGCGATGACGGACGGCGTGGTGGAAACGGGCGACTGGGCGGTATTGGGCGGCGACGCCGCGCGGATTCGCGACGCGGTGTTCGTGCGCGAGCAGCAGATTCCGCCGGAATGGGAACTCGACGACGACGATCCGCTGTCGCTGCATGCGGTCGCGTACCGGATCGACGCGGTAACCGGCACGCGCCGTGCGGTCGCGACGGGACGGTTGTTGCCGTCGGGTACGATCGGCCGCGTTGCGGTGCTGGCCGACGCGCGCGGGCAGGGCGTCGGGTCGGCCGTGCTGAACGCGCTGCTGGAGGCCGCGCGGCGGCGCGGCGAAGCCGCCGTGCGGCTGTATGCGCAGGATTCGGCGGTGGCGTTCTATGTGCGGCACGGCTTCGCGGCGGTCGGCGAACCGTTCGTCGAGGCCGGCGTGCCGCATGTCGAGATGACGCGCGCGCCGTAGCGCGAAAGGCGCGCGTTCAGCGCGGCCGTGCCGACGCCACGTCGATGTCGAACGTCAACGCGCGCTCGAACGAACCCGGCCGCACGGTACGGTGCGAACCGTCGTCGTCGCAGCGCTCCTTGATCTCCACCGTCAGCCGCACGCCTTCCTTCATCGTGACGCGCAGCGCGGTCGTGCCGCGCGTGCCGTATTCGGGCGTCTCGATGAACGCGGCCGACAGCGCACGCTCGCGCTCGATCGGGATGCCGGTGTGCGGCAGCGCGTCGTCGTCCGCGACGTGCGGGTCGCGCATCAGTGCAATCAGCTCGTCGAGCGGCGGGGTCGGATCGTCGGTGAGCAGCGTGCCGAGTTCCGCGCGCTTGCGCACGACTTTCGGCCAGGGCGTATCGAGCCGCGCATTCGACAGCGCATGCACGCCGGGCGTGACCGCGACCGGCGCGGCGACCTTGCTTTCACCTTCGGGCGCACGGTTGCAGAACCACGCGAGTTCGCGCCGCCGCCAGTCGCCGACGAGCAGGTTGAAGCCGTTGTAGACGGCCGCATGCTCGGCAAGCTGCCCGAGATACTCGAGCGGCGCGACGGGCGGGCCGCCGAGGAAATCGGACACGAGCTTGCCGCGGGTCGGTGCGCCCGCGCGGATGTCGAACGGCGCGCGGTAGTTCGTCAGCGCGGCGAACCGGCCGTCGCGCGAAACGCCGAGCCACGTGCCGCCCGCTTCGAGATCGCGGCCGGCAAGGACGCCCGGCACATCTTCCCACCACGAGAGCGGCGCGCTGGTCCGGCGAAAGAACTCGTCGCGGTTGGCGGCGAGGGTAAAGACGGGACCGGCGGCGGCATCAGGCTGCCAGTCGAAGGCAATCAGACACATCGGGCGAATCTCTCGCAGGAAACATCGGGCGCCGGCTGCGACTCGCGAGCCGGCGCCCGAATGGGTTGTCAGTGCGTCACGCTTCCGTCGGCCATGCGTACGGCAGCGCGTCGAACGCGAGCGCCGGGCCGTCGGCCGAACCGACGTGCACCGTGCCGTTGTCGAGCGCGGCGAGCTTGATCTCGACGAGCGCGTCGACGCCGCCGGCGGGCGCGGCCGCCGCGTTGACGATCATCCCGCACGGCTGGCCGGGATCGTCGCTGTGGAACAGCTCGACGCCGGCATGCACGGTATCGATGTCGCCGGCGACGTGCGCGAGCGCGGTGCGGCGCTTGATCGTGCCGCGGTACTGGCTGCGCGCGACGACTTCCTGGCCCGGGTAGCACCCTTTCCTGAAGTTAACGGCACCGATCACGTCGAAGTTGACCATCTGCGGCACGAACTGTTCGACGGCCGGCTGCGTGATGCGCGGCTCGCCCGCGCGAATGTCGAGCCAGTCCCACACGGCCGGCGACACGACCGGCAGCGTGCCGGCGAGCGCCGCGAGGCGCGCGTCGACCTCGGCGCGCGGGCCGATCCACAGATAGCGCTTGCGGCCGGCAGCGTCGGGCACGCGGATCAGCGCGCCGGCCGGGCCGTCGACCTTCACGTGCACGCCGTCCGGCAGCGCGTCGAAGATGCCCGACAGCGCGTCGCGTACGTCGCCCGCGAAGCCGGCCACCGCGAGCGTGTCGCTTGCATCGGTGAGCTTCGCCTTCGCGCGCAGCACGAACATCGACAGCCGCTTCTGCACGGCCGGCTGCACATCCTTCGACACGAGCAGGCGCACGTCGTGGCCGGCGCGCCAGGCGAGGAACGACCCCAGCAGGCGCCCCTTCGGCGAGCAATAGCCGGACAGCCGCGCGCTCGCGGCATCGAGGTGCTCGATGTCGTTGGTCAGCTGGCTGTGCAGGAACGTCGCGGCATCGTCGCCGGCCACGTCGATCACGCCGAACTGCGGCAGCGGCATGCAGGCGCCCGGCGCATCGAAATCGGCGGCGGGCGGGCGGGGGAAAACGGGGAGCGAGGCAGATGCGGCCTGGGCAGCCGGTGAAGCGAACGGTGTGCTCATGGAATGAGGGAACAGTCAACCCTGACTTTGACGAAGGCGAGCAAGTATTATATGGGTCTTACCTGAGTCACGTTTCCATGTCCCTACTGAAGAAATGCGCCGCGACGATCGTGGCGCTGGCCGTCGTTGTGGCCGCTGCCGGCGCGGGCGGCGGGTATTACTGGGCGACCCGGCCGCTGCTGCTGGGCTCGGCATCGCTCGACGTCACGATCAAGCCGCGCAGCACCGTGAAGAGCGTCGCGCTGCAGCTCAAGCGCGGCGGCGTGCCGGTCGAACCGTTCGGGTTCGTCGCGATGACGCGCGTGCTCGGGCTGTCGAGCCGGCTCAAGTCCGGCAACTACGAATTCAAGACCGGCATCACGCCTTACGAGGTGCTGCAGAAGATCGCGCGCGGCGACGTGAACGAGTACGTCGCGACGGTCATCGAAGGCTGGACCTTCAAGCGGATGCGCGCGGAACTCGATGCGAACCCCGACCTGTCGCACTCGACGGCCGGCATGAGCGACGCCGAGCTGCTGCGTGCGATCGGCGCATCGGACAGCGCCGTGCAGCGCGGCAGCGGCGAGGGGCTGTTCTTCCCCGATACCTACCTGTTCGACAAGGGCACGAGCGACCTGAACATCTACCGGCGCGCGTATCACCTGATGCAGACGCGTCTCGACGAGGCGTGGGCCGCCCGCGTGCCGGGGCTGCCGTACAAGTCGCCTTACGAAGCGCTGACGATCGCGTCGATCGTGGAGAAGGAAACGGGCCACGCGGCCGACCGCGCGTTCGTCGCGGCCGTGTTCGCGAACCGGCTGCGCATCGGCATGCCGCTGCAGACCGATCCGTCGGTGATCTACGGGCTCGGCGACGCGTACGACGGCCGCCTGCGCAAGCGCGACCTGCAGGCCGACACTCCTTACAATACCTACACGCGACGCGGCCTGCCGCCGACGCCGATCGCGTTGCCGGGTGTCGCCGCGCTGCAGGCGGCGATCAATCCGGCACCGACGAGCGCGCTCTATTTCGTCGCGAAGGGCGACGGCACGAGCGTGTTCTCGGACACGCTGGGCGATCACAACAAGGCCGTGGACAAGTACATACGAGGTCAATAATGGCGAGCGGTAAATTCATCACGTTCGAAGGCATCGACGGGGCGGGGAAGACCACCCACCTGCAATGGTTCTGCGAACGGCTCCAGGGCAAGCTGGCCGCGGCCGGCCGGCAGGTCGTCGTCACCCGCGAGCCGGGCGGCACGCAGCTCGGCGAGAAACTGCGCGAGATCCTGCTGAACCAGCCGATGGACCTCGAGACGGAAGCGCTGCTGATGTTCGCCGCGCGCCGCGAGCATCTCGCGCTCGTGATCGAGCCGGCGCTCGCGCGCGGCGACTGGGTCGTGTCCGACCGTTTCACCGACGCGACGTTCGCGTACCAGGGCGGCGGCCGCGGGCTGCCGCGCGACAAGCTCGAAACGCTCGAGCGCTGGGTGCAGGGCGGTTTCCAGCCCGACCTCACGGTGCTGTTCGACGTCGCGCCGCACGTCGCGAGCGAGCGCCGTGGCGCCGCGCGCATGCCCGACAAGTTCGAAAGCGAATCGGACGCGTTCTTCTCGCGTACGCGCGGCGAATATCTGCGGCGCGCGGAAGAGGCGCCGCACCGTTTCGCGATCGTCGACGCGACGCAGTCGATTCCCGAGATCCGCCAGCAGCTCGAACGCGTGCTCGCCGCGCTGTAACCCGCAAGGAACGCACCACATGATCTATCCGTGGCAGACCGACGACTGGAACCGCCTGCAGCAACTGCGCGCGCAATGGCCGCATGCGCTGCTGCTGCACGGCCAGGCCGGGATCGGCAAGCTGCAGTTCGCGCAGCATCTCGCGCAGGGCTTCCTGTGCGAATCGCCGCGGCCGAACGGCGAGCCGTGCGGCACCTGCGCGGCCTGCACGTGGTTCTCGCAGGGCAACCATCCGGACTACCGGATCGTGCTGCCCGAGGCGCTGGCGGGCGAAGCGCCGGGCGCCGCGGACGACGCGAAGCCGGCCGACGCGGACGAAGGCGGCAAGAAGACGCGTGCGCCGAGCAAGGAAATCAAGATCGAGCAGGTGCGCGCGCTGCTGGACTTCTGCGGGGTCGGCTCGCACCGCGGCGGCGCGCGCGTCGTCGTGCTGTATCCGGCCGAGGCGCTCAACGTCGCCGCGTCGAACGCGCTGCTGAAGACGCTGGAGGAGCCGCCGTCCGGCGTCGTGTTCCTGCTGGTGTCGGCACGCATCGATCGCCTGCTGCCGACCATCATCAGCCGCTGCCGGCAGTGGCCGATGACGGTGCCGGCGCCCGGCGCGGCCGAGACATGGCTTGCGGCGCAGGGCGTCGACCACGCCCGCGCGCTGCTCGCGGAAGCCGGCGGCGCGCCGCTCGCCGCGCTGGCGCTCGCGAGCGACGAGAACCGCCCGCTGCGCGACTACACGCTCGGGCAGCTCGCGGCCGGGGCCGGATGCGATCCGTTCGCGTGCGGCGAGACGCTGCAGAAGCTGCCGGTGCCGCTGGTGCTCGGCTGGCTGCAGCGTTGGTTGTACGATCTGCTCGCGCAGCGGATGGCGGGCGCGCCGCGCTACTTCCCGATGCACGCGGCGGCGCTCGCGCGTTGCGCGGAGGCGGTCGACGCGAACGCGTTCGCGCGTTTCATGAAAGCCGTGACGCGGCAGCGGACGGTCGAGAACCATCCGCTCAATGCACGGCTCGTATTCGAGGAATTGTTTCTCGGATATCGGGAAATGTTCGCGTGATCCGGTATTGATTCCCGTGGGTTGCGAAATGGTGAACGGATCGAACGGACCACTCGGCGACGCGGCCCGTCGCCGCATGCCGGCGAGCGCGTGAGCGCGCGTCTTACGTATTCAGGAAACACGATGTTCGTCGACTCTCACTGCCACATCAATTTCAAGGGCCTGGCCGACCGCCTGCCGGCCGTTCTCGAGAACATGCGCGAGCATGACGTCACGCACGCGCTGTGCGTGTCCGTCGATTTCGAGACGCTGCCCGACGTGCTCGCGATCGCCGACGCGCACGACAACGTCTACGCGTCGGTCGGCGTGCATCCCGATCACGAGGACGCGCGCGAGCCGACGCTCGCGGAGCTCGTCGAGCTGGCCGCGCACCCGAAGGTCGTCGCGATCGGCGAAACGGGCCTCGACTACTACCGCCTCGAAGGCCGCTCGATCGCCGACATGGAATGGCAGCGCGAACGCTTTCGCACGCACATCCGCGCGGCGACCGCGACGATGAAGCCGCTGATCATCCATACGCGCGCGTCGTCGGAAGACACGCTGCGGATCATGGCCGAGGAGCGGGCCGACGTGCCCGGCGGCGTGATGCACTGCTTCACCGAGCCGTGGTCCGTCGCCGAGCAGGCGCTCGCGCAGAACTTCCATATCTCGTTGTCGGGCATCGTCACGTTCAAGAACGCGACCGACGTGCAGGACGTCGCGCGGCGCGTGCCGCTCGACCGGCTGCTGATCGAGACCGACTCGCCGTACCTCGCGCCGGTGCCGTATCGCGGCAAGCCGAATGAACCTGCGTACGTCAGCCATGTCGGACGCTTTATCGCATCCGAACGCGGGATGGCCGTCGAGGCGCTCGCCGATGCGACGACGCAGAACTTTTTCCGGCTGTTCAAGATCGCCCGCTAACGACGTGCGCGCAGCCGACACAACCCAGGGAAGGAGCCCACAACAATGACGAAGCCGACCAATCATCTGCCCAAACGCGCCCTCGTTGCCGCCGCGCTGGTCGCGAGCGGCCTGTTCGCCGCCGCCGGCGCGCATGCCGAGTCGCTCGACGCGATCGTCAAGGCCGTCAAGTTCGACGACATCGCCGACATCGGCAAGCAGCTCAAGAGCGGCAAGCTCGACCCGAACACGCTCGCGCCGAACGGCGATCCGATCCTGGTGATCGCCGCGCGCGAGAAGTCGGACAAGGTCGCGGCCGCGATCGCGACGACGCCGAACGTCGACCTCGAGAAGGAAGACAAGGCCGGCGAGAACGCGCTGATGCTCGCGTCGCTGAACGGCGACCTGGGCCTCGCGAAGCTGCTGATCGACAAGGGCGCGGAAGTCAGCAAGAAGGGCTGGGCGCCGCTGCACTACGCGGCGACCAACGGCCAGGACGCGGTCGTGAAGCTGCTGCTCGACCACGATGCCTACATCGACACGGCGTCACCGAACGGCACGACCCCGCTGATGATGGCCGCGCGCGGCAACCATGCGTCGACGGTCACGCTGCTGCTCGACCAGGGCGCCGATCCGCAGGTCAAGAACCAGCTCGGCATCACCGCGCTCGAGTTCGCGAAGCACTACAACGCGCCGGACGCGATCGAGATCCTGAGCAAGCGGACGACGCGCATTGGTGCGGCGACGCCGGCAGATGCGCAAAAGAGTGCAAAATGACGGTTTTCGGTGCGGGACGGTGTGCCCGGCCGGCCGGATTCCGGCCGGAGCAGGGTGCCCGGCGCCGCGCCGGCCAAGGCAGCAGGCGGCCTCGGGCCGCATTGATATAAGGAACACCATGTTGCGCGCAATGTTTTGTGCCGCGGCGTTTGCCGTGCCGTTGTCGGCGGCGGCTTTCACGGGCGCGGATCTCGACCGGCTGTGCGCGAAGACGGACGTGAAGTCGCGGGCGTCGTGCGCGGCCTATATCGAAGGCGCCGCCGACGGCGTCTACAACACGATCGACGCGATCGGCGGCACCACGGGGCCGCGCGTCGGCCAGTATTTCTGCCTGCCGCCCGACATCCGGGCGCAGCAGATGACCGACGCGGTGCGCAAGTACATCGCGGAAAATCCGAAGCTGGCCGACTACAACGCGAGCACCGCCGTGTCGCTCGGTCTCGGCAAGGCGTTTCCGTGCAGGAGCGGCAACTGACCTGACGCCGTGTCCGGGCGCATGCGCGGCCCGGACGTCGCCGACGCATCCCAGGACGAGGCTGCACGCCTCATCACCCAAGGGAGCCGATGATTTCAATCGAGGAACTGCAGCGCATCGCCGATGCGCCGCTGCATTCGTGGCTCGGCACGCTGGCCGTGTCGGTCATCGTCATGCTGGTCGTCGCGGTCGTGCACCGCCTCGGCGCACGCATCGTCAAGCGCGTCGCGCAGCCGTATCCGCTGATGAGCGCGATCCTGCGCTACATCGACAAGCCGTCGCTCGTCGTGCTCACGCTGCTGGCGCTCGAGTTCGTGTGGGTCCAGGCGGACGACGGCATGTCGTTCGTGCGCGGCATGCGCACCGCGGCCGCGGTCGGCTCGATCGTGTCGCTCACGTGGCTGCTGGTGCGGCTCGCGGCCGGCGTCGGCGACGCGATCATCCAGGCCCATCCGATCGATACGGCCGACAACCTGCAGGCGCGGCGCATCCATACGCAGGCCAAGGTGCTCGTGCGGACCGTGATGGTGCTGATCGTGATCATCGGCACCGGCGCCGCGCTGATGACGTTCCCGAACGTGCGTCAGGTGGGCGCGAGCCTGCTGGCGTCGGCCGGCGTCGCGGGGCTGGTCGCCGGTATCGCCGCGCGGCCGGTGCTCGGCAACCTGATCGCCGGGCTGCAGATCGCGCTCACGCAGCCGATCCGGCTCGACGACGTGGTCGTGATCCAGGGCGAGTGGGGGCGCATCGAGGAAATCACCGGCTCGTTCGTGTCGGTGCGGCTGTGGGATCAGCGGCGCCTCGTCGTGCCGCTGCAATGGATCATCGAGAACCCGTTCACGAACTGGACGCGCAGCAGTTCGGAAATCATCGGCACGGTCTACCTGTCGGTCGACTACCGGACACCGCTCGCGCCGCTGCGCGAGGAACTCGCGCGGCTCGTCCATGCGGCGCCCGAGTGGGACGGCCGCGTGCAGGTGCTGCAGGTCACCGACGCGACCGAGCGCACGATGCAGTTGCGCGCGCTCGTCAGCGCGGCCGATGCGTCGTCGTGCTGGGATCTGCGCTGCCGCGTGCGCGAAGGGTTGATCGCATACCTGCAGGACCGCTACCCGCAATGCCTGCCGCGCAGCCGGATGGAGCTGTATCCGCACGAATCCGCGCCGGACGCGCCGAATCCCGAACGGCCGCACGCGAGGCAGCCTGCCGCCAGCACGGCGGCCAATACCGCGGCCGATCCGCAGGCCGTCGACGGCCGCTGAGCGTGGCCCGGCGCCTGTCCGCCACGGAGGATTCCCCTCTTCCCATGACCGCACTGAAGACGCTTGCCATCGCCAATTACCGCTCGCTGCGCGAGCTGATCGTGCCGCTCGCGGCGCTCAACGTCGTGACGGGGCCGAACGGCAGCGGCAAGTCGAGCGTGTACCGCGCGCTGCGGCTGCTCGCCGACACCGCGCAGGGCCGCGTGATCCCGTCGCTCGCCCGCGAGGGCGGGTTGCCGTCGACGCTGTGGGCCGGCCCCGAGCGCTTCTCGCGCGCGATGCTGGACGGCGATGCGCCGGTGACGGGCACGGTGCGCAAGGGGCCCGTGAGCCTGAAGCTCGGCTTCGCGTGCGCCGACTTCGGTTATTCGATCGATCTCGGCCTGCCGGTCGCGAGCCATTCGCAGTTCGCGCTCGATCCGGTGGTCAAGCGCGAATGCATCTGGGCCGGCGCGCTGCCGCGTCCGTCGACGCTGCTGGTCGACCGGCAGGGCGCGCAGATCCGCGCGCGCACCGCGTCGGGCGACTGGTGGACGATTCCGCAGCCGGTCGCGAGCTTCGACAGCATGATGACCGAATTCGCCGATCCGACCGGCGCGCCCGAGATGATCGCGGTACGCGAGCGGATCCGTTCGTGGCGCTTCTACGACCATTTCCGGACCGATGCGCAGGCGCCGGCGCGCCAGTCGCACATCGGCACCCACACGCCGGTGCTCGCGGACGACGGCGCCGATCTCGCCGCCGCGCTGCAGACGATCCGCGAAATCGGCGACGCGGCCGCGCTCGACGCGGCGATCGACGACGCGTTTCCCGGTGCGTCGGTCGAGATCGACAATCCGGGCGGCCGCGGCCGGTTCGACGTGCTGATGCGCCAGCCGGGGCTGCTGCGGCCGCTGGCGGCGGCCGAGCTGTCCGACGGCACGCTGCGCTACTTGCTGCTCGCGGCCGCGCTGCTGACGCCGCGCCCGCCGGCGCTGATGGTGCTGAACGAACCGGAGACGAGCCTGCATCCCGATCTGCTGCCCGCGCTTGGCCGCCTGATCGCGCAGGCCGCGCGGCGCTCGCAGGTGCTCGTCGTGTCGCACGCGGCGCGGCTGATCGCGACGCTCGAGCGCGAGGCCGGCTGCGAATCGCTGGTGCTCGACAAGCAGCTCGGCGCGACCGCGCTCGTCGATGCCGACACGCGCGACCTGCCGGCCTGGAAGTGGCCGTCGCGTTGACGGGGCCGGATCGATTCGGCCGTGCGCGGTGGAAGCGGTTGCCCCGCGAACGGAATGTATCCTGTCTGTAACAACGCCCATAAAATGCAAGACGGGCGGCCCCCGGCAGCGGGATCGCGAATAATGTCGGGATAGGCGGCTGGCGCCTTGCCGGCCAGCGCTGCAAGGGTCGGGCGCGCGCAATGCGCGATCGCCCGCCGGCCGGGCCGCCAGGGAAGGACACAGGAGACGTGGACCATGAGAATTGCGCAGATCGCCCCGCTGACCGAATCCGTGCCGCCGAAGCTGTACGGCGGCACCGAGCGCGTCGTGTCCTACATCACCGAGGCGCTCGTCGAGCTTGGCCACGACGTGACGCTGTTCGCGAGCGGCGACTCGACGACGCGGGCCCGGCTCGAGCCCGTGTGGCCGCGCGCGCTGCGGCTCGATTCGTCGATCCGCGACCGCGTCGCCCCGCACATGCTGCTGATGGAGACGGTCGCGCGCCGCGCGAAGGATTTCGACGTGCTCCATTTCCACATGGACTACTACTCGTTCTCGGTCTTCAACCGGCAGGAAACGCCGTACGTGACGACGCTGCACGGCCGGCTCGACCTGCCCGAGCAGCAGCCGGTGTTCGACACGTTCAACACGGCGCCGGTGATCTCGATTTCGAACTCGCAGCGCCAGCCGCTGCCGCAGGCGAAATGGCTGACGACCGTCTATCACGGGCTGCCCGACACGCTGTACATGCCACAACCGGTCGAGCCGCGCTATCTCGCGTTCCTCGGCCGCATCTCGCCGGAAAAGCGCGTCGATACCGCGATCCGCATCGCGCGCCAGTGCGGGCTGCCGATCCGGATCGCCGCGAAGATCGACGCGGCCGACCAGGAGTACTTCGAGCGCGAGATCAAGCCGCTGTTCGCGCTGCCGCACGTCGAATACATCGGCGAGATCGCCGATCACCAGAAGGCCGAGTTCCTGTCGGGCGCGCATGCGCTGCTGTTTCCGATCGACTGGCCGGAGCCGTTCGGCCTCGTGATGATCGAGGCGATGTCGTGCGGCACGCCGGTGGTCGCGTTCAATCGCGGCGCGGTGCCCGAGGTGGTGGACGAGGGCGTGTCGGGGTTCATCGTCGAGGATGAAATCAGCGCGGTGGCCGCCGTGAACCGGCTGCACCTGCTGCCGCGTGCGCGCGTGCGGCAGCGCTTCGAGGAGCGCTTCACGTCGCGCCGGATGGCGCAGCAGTACGTCGACGTCTACCAGTCGGTGATCCGCGCGCAGAAACGCTCGCGCTTCAAGGTGATCGACTCGACGACCTGAACGCGCCGACGCGGCACGCGGACGGATGAAAAAACGGCGATGTCCGCAAGGACATCGCCGTTTGCGCATGGCCCGCGCGCGGCGCGCGCGGGCGGTGCGTCAGCGTCAGATCTTGAGCTTCGTGACCTTCGTGCCGTTGATCGACACGTCGCCCATCAGGCCCGCGTTCGTCAGCACGACGACCTGGACCGGCGCGGTGGCCGTGGTCGTGTCGACGGCGCCGTTCGCGCCCATCTTCACGAGTGCGACCGAAGCGCCGGCGCCGGCTGCCCAGCCGTCCGAGCCGCGGAATTCGTCGAGCGCTTCCTGCGTCATGAACAGGAACACGATCGCCTTCGACTGCGCACCGGCCTGCAGGCCGACGGACAGCGACGACGTGTTGTAGTAGCCGACCGTGCTGCCGCCGACGCGCAGCGCGCCGTTGCCCGACTGGCCGCCGACGATGAAGCCGGCCTGGATCACGTCGGGGAAGACCAGCACGCCGCGCGATTTCGCGACGAGTTCGCGGGAACCCTTGACCGTCGAGTACATGCGCGACAGCGTGGCGTCGACGCTCGCGTCGATCGACTGGCGCTTCGACGCGTTGGTGGCGGCGTTGTCCGGCTTGTCCGGGGTGGTGGTGCAACCGGTGAGCGCGAGGCTACCGACGATGAGCGCAGCGGCGGCTTTCAGCACAAGATTCCGTTTTTGCATCGTTCTTCTCCATCGGATGATGTTCGGAGTGAGTCTCGCTCATGGAGCGGATCACGTCGGCAGTTATAACACAGCGGATTACAGCCTCTTTTCGTCGGCACGTGAAAAAGCGTCAAATCGCGCGGGGGTGTCGCGGCGCGCCAACGGACGGACCGGCGCCAGCGCGCCGGGTGGATTTGGTGCACGGCGGCGGTCGATCGATCGACGGGAGGGCGGCGTTGCGCCGCACATCAATGCGTGACGGGCGGGACGGGCGGCTTGATCGGCGGGCGGCGCAGCGCGCGGCGGATCAGCGCGATCACGACCCCGCATGCGAACAGGAACGCGGCCGGGACGACCCAGTAGCCGACGAACGCATGCCACAGGTAGCCGGCGAGCGTATTGCGGCGCACCACGTATTCGTCGCGGGCCGCCTGCTGGCGCGGCGCGTTGGCGGCCAGCACGTCGGCCGGGCAGCCGGCCGCGCGCGCCTCGTCAGGATCCCCGTGGCACTTCGCGGCGGCACCGGCGGCTTGCTGGGCTTCAGTGAGCTGCCAGGTGGTCAGCGCGAGCTGCAGGTCCGCCTTGTTGTAGGCCATTTCCTCGCGGATCTCGCGCACGGCGACGATCGCGACGGGCACGGCCCAGAACACGATGACGATCAGCCAGCGGCGGAACCAGCGGTGTTGTCTCCATGCCATCCAAGCCTCCGTTTGACGCGCGTGCGCGTCCGTCTCGAGGGCGGCCCGATGGCGCTTCTTGTACTTGGGTGGGCCGCGTTGCAGCCATCATAGAAGAAAACGCGGCGAATTGCCGCACCATGTGGCGGTGCTTGGACAGCGGGCCGGAAAAGCGGGGCGGGAAGGGGGAGGACGGAGGGGAACCGCGCATGTCGATGCGCGTGCAACGAAAACGAAAAATGCCGCGCCCGCCGAAGCGGTGCGCGGCATTCGATACGGGAGCGCCGGAACTCAGGCGGCCGGCTGATTGCTCAGGCAGCTCTTCATGAACGCCTTGCGGTCGTCGCCCTTCTTGCCGGTGGCCTGCGTGTTGCACGCCTTCATCTTTTCCTGCTGCGTCATCGCCTTCGCGGGCTTCGCCGACAGGCAGTCCTTCATGAACGCCTTGCGTTCGTCGCCCGTCTTGCCGGCTGCCTGGGTGTTGCAGGCCTTCATCTTGTCCTGCTGGCTGTTCGCCGCGAATGCGGGGGAAGCCAGCATGCCGCCGAGCAGCACTGCGGCTACGAGCGATTGGATTTTCATTTCGACACTCCCATGGGGTGAATTGCGTGTTATCGACGCCGTCACGAAGCACGCCGCGTTGCGGATAGGGCCGCATCGCGCCGTGCGCTCCGATTATGGCAAATCCATGTGAAAACACCACAACGGCACTTTCTATAACGTTGCGGACGCCACGGCCGTTGACCGCGCGCGCGACCGGGCGATCGGGACAAACCATGACGCGCGGCCGTCGGCATCGGCCGCCGCGCCGGAACCTGCCGGATCCCGGCCGCGAGCCATTACAATCGCGGCCATGAATACTCCGAATCCCGCATCCCCTTCGTCCGCGGCGGCGCTGCCGCGCATCGCCGTGCTCGCTACCGGCGGCACGATCGCCGGCGCCGCGCCCGACGCGGCCAGCACGGCCGGCTACCAGGCCGGCGCGCTCGGCGTCAATTTCCTGGTCGACGCGGTACCGGCGCTCGCGTCGGTCGCGCGCATCGACGCCCAGCAGATCGCCAGCATCGACAGCAAGGATCTCGCGCTGCCGCTGTGGAACACGCTTGCCGCGCGGATCGACGCGCTGATGGCCGATCCGGCGATCGACGGCATCGTGATCACGCACGGCACCGACACGCTCGAGGAAACCGCGTACGCGCTGCATCTGGTCGTGACGGGCGAGAAGCCGGTCGTGCTGACGGCCGCGATGCGGCCGGCGACCGCGCTGTCGTCCGATGGCCCGCTCAACCTGCTGAACGCGGTGACGGTGGCCGGCCATCCGGCCGCGCGCGGGCAAGGCGTGCTGGTCGCGTTCAACAACCGGATCCACGCCGCGCGCGACGTCGTGAAGACGAGCACCTATGCGGTCGACGCCTTCCAGTCGCCGGAACTGGGCGCACTCGGCTGGGTGCAGGACGGCCGCGTCGAATTCGCGCGCCGTGTCACGCGTTCGCGCGACTCGCAGCTGGCGATCGCCGCGGCGTGGCCGCCCGTCGAAGTCGTCGCGAGCTATGCGGGCGTCACGCGCACGGCCGTCGACGCGCTCGTGGCTGCCGGCGTGCGCGGCCTCGTCGTCGCGGGCACCGGCAACGGGTCGATCCATGCGACGCTGCAGGCGGCGCTCGCCGATGCGGTGAAGGCCGGCGTGGCGGTGGTCCGTGCGTCGCGCGTCGGGTCGGGGCATGTGATGCGCAACGGCGCCGCGAGCGACGATGCGCTCGGTTTCGTCAGCGCGGGCTCGCTGAATCCGTTCAAGGCACGCGTGCTGCTGATGCTCGCACTCGCGAACGGCATTGTCGGTCGCGACGCGCTGCAGCGCGCATTCGACACGCTGTAACGGCGACAGGCCGATCGGGCGGCGCGCGGCGCCCATGAAAAAGGCAGGCCATCGGCCTGCCTTTTTTGCATCAGTCCGGCAAGTTTGCTCAGGACTGCGGCGGAATCACGAGCTTCTGGCCCGGGTAGATCCGGTCCGGGCTCGACAGCATCGGCTTGTTCGCTTCGAAGATCGCCGGATACTTGTTCGCGTCGCCATACACTTCCTTGGCGATCGCCGACAGCGTGTCGCCCGGCTTCACGTCGTGATACTGCACTTCGGGATCGTCCGGCTGCAGATCGTCGTCGTTGACGCCCGCGACGCCTTGCACGTTGCCGGCCGCGACCTTGACCTTCGCCTTCGTGTCGAGGTCGGCGACGCTGCCCGACAGCGTGACGGTGCGCGATGCGCCGTCGAACGCGACGGTCAGGTTCGACGTGTCGAGCCCTTGCGAGTTGATGTAATTCTTGATCGCATCGGCCGCGGTCTGGTTTGCGGCATTCGGATCTTCCGCTGCTTGCGCATCGGCATGACCCAGCAGTTTTTCACCCGCCTCTTTGATAAACGAAAGAAGACCCATCGCTGCACTCCTTAGGTGGTTGAACAGAAAACGCGCCATGAAGTGGCGAAAAAAACACCGCGCTGGGCGCATTCACGAACGTGAACGCAAGCGCGGCGGTTTTCTCGAAAGGCGTGGCGAAAGTGTAGGCGTTCAGCGCGACGATTGCATGAAAAATCGCGCGCTCGAACGTAAAGAAATGTAATACGCGAAATCCGACAGGCGGACACCCGACGACGACGTCTGACCGACCAAGGCTTCCCCGGCGCCGCCGGGTGCCGCTGCGGACCCCACCACGCCGCTCTCAGCCCAGAGCGGCGTTTTTCGCCCCGTCCCGCACGCCGTTGGCGATGCAGGGCGGGGCGCCCCACCGTGATGCGCGCGTGTCCGCGCATCGATGCGACCGGCCGCGGCCGGTTCGCGCATGTCTGTCGCGCGCCTCCGCCATTGCAGCGGAAACGCGCGGTGCGGCAGTCGCGTTACGCGGCCGGCGTCTGGCCGATCTCGAAGTTCGACATGATCTCGAGCGCGCGTACGAGTGCCGAGTGATCCCATGCCTTGCCGCCGTGCGATGCGCACACGCTGAACAGCTGCTGCGCGCTGGCCGTATGCGGCAGCGCGAGGCCGAGCTTGCGTGCGCCGTCGAGCGCGAGGTTCAGGTCCTTCTGATGCAGCTCGATGCGGAAGCCCGGATCGAACGTGCGCTTCGTCATCCGCGCGCCGTGCACTTCGAGGATGCGCGACGCGGCGAAGCCGCCCATCAGCGCCTGGCGAACGCGCTCCGGATCGGCGCCCGAGCGCGCGGCGAACAGGAGCGCTTCGCCGACGGCCTCGATGTTCAGCGCGACGATGATCTGGTTCGCGACCTTGCAGGTCTGGCCGGCGCCGTTGTCGCCGACGAGCGTGATGTTCTTGCCCATCTTCTCGAACAGCGGCTTCGCGCGCTCGAACGCCTTCTCCGGGCCGCCGACCATGATCGTCAGCGTCGCTTCGCGGGCGCCGACCTCGCCGCCGGACACCGGTGCGTCGAGGTAGTCGCAACCGAGCGCGTTGATCTGCTTCGCGAAAGCCTGCGTGTCGAGCGGCGAAATCGAGCTCATGTCGATCACGAGCTTGCCGGCCGTCAGACCCTTCGCGACGCCGTCGTCGGCGAACAGCACGTTACGCACGTCCGGCGTATCCGGCACCATCGAGATGATGATGTCGGCGTGCTGCGCGACTTCGGTCGAGTTCGCGACGACCTTCGCGCTCGCGCGCAGATCGTCCGGGATCGGGAACGCGCCGTTCACGACGAGCTGGTGGTCGCCCTTGAGCAGGTTGCGCGCCATGTGCGCGCCCATGATGCCGAGGCCGATGAAACCGATGGTTGCCATGTGAAAGTCTCCTATTGGGCGGATGACGGGAAGGGGACGACTCAGGCGGCGCGACGCGCCGAGCCCGGTGCGCAGCCGGCGACGCTTTGCAGCCAGCCGAGGCCTTCCGTCGTGGTGGTGCGGGGCTTGTATTCGCAGCCGACGTAGCCGGCATAACCGAGCCGGTCGAGCAGCGCGAACAGGAACGCGTAGTTGATCTCGCCCGTGCCCGGCTCGTTGCGGCCCGGGTTGTCCGCGAGCTGGACGTGGCCGATCGACGCGAGGTTGCGTTCGATCGTCGCGGCCAGTTCGCCTTCCATGCGCTGCATGTGATAGATGTCGTACTGCAGGAACAGGTTGTCCGAGCCGACCGCGCGAATCACGTCGAGGCCTTCCGACGAACGGTTCAGCGCGAAGCCCGGAATGTCGAAGCTGTTGCACGGCTCGACGAGCAGGCGAATGCCTGCGCGCTTCAGCGCGTCGGCCGCGAAGCGCAGGTTGTCGACGATCGTGACGAACGTCTTGTCGCGCGCGGTGCTCGCCGACGGAATGCCGACGAGGCAGTTCAGCTGCGGCACCTTCAGCGCCTTCGCGTACTCGATCGCACGGCCGACACCCTCCTGGAATTCGCCGACGCGATCGGGCAGGCAGGCGATGCCGCGCTCGCCCTGGTCCCAGTTGCCGGCGGGCAGGTTGTGCAGCACGAGGCGCAGGCGGTGCGTCTCGAGCCGCTCGGCGAGTTCCTCTTTCGCGTACGGGTACGGGAACAGGAATTCGACGGCGTCGAAGCCCGCGTCGGCGGCCGCCTTGAAGCGGTCGAGGAACGGCACTTCGTTGAACAGCATGGTCAGGTTTGCAGCAAACTTCGGCATGAGCTAAGCCTCTTCGGTCGGTCAGTCAAATGGTCCGGCGGTTCAGTCGAGCATCGAGATCGCGGTCGGCGCGTGCTCGGCCTTCTCGGCGAGATCCTCGAATTCGTTGATCGCGTCGATTTCGGTGCCCATCGAGATGTTCGTCACGCGCTCAAGGATCACTTCGACGACCACCGGCACGCTGAACTGTTCCGCGAGCGTTTGCGCCTGGCGCAGCGCCGGCTCGATCTCTTCCGGCTTGAACACGCGCAGCGCCTTGCAGCCGAGGCCTTCCGCGACGGCCACGTGGTCGACGCCGTAGCCGTTCAATTCCGGCGCGTTCACGTTGTCGAACGCGAGCTGCACGCAGTAGTCCATGTCGAACGCGCGCTGGGCCTGGCGGATCAGCCCGAGGTACGAGTTGTTCACGACCACGTGCACGTACGGCAGCTTGAATTGCGCGCCGGCCGCCAGCTCCTCGATCATGAACTGGAAGTCGTAGTCGCCGGACAGCGCGACGATCGGGCGGCTCGGGTCGGCGGCACGCACGCCGAGCGCGGCGGGGATCGTCCAGCCGAGCGGGCCGGCCTGGCCGCAGTTGATCCAGTTGCGCGCCTTGAACACGTGCAGGAACTGCGCGGCGGCGATCTGCGACAGGCCGATCGTGCTGACGTAGCAGGTATCGCGGCCGAACACCTTGTTCATCTCTTCGTACACGCGCTGCGGCTTGACCGGCACGTTGTCGAAGTGCGTCTTGCGCTGCAGCGTGCGCTTGCGTGCCTGGCATTCCTCGACCCATGCGCCGCGGTCCTTCAGCTTGCCGGCGGC
The DNA here is from genome assembly GCF_017104685.1 of Burkholderia sp. Tr-20355. Classification (NCBI taxonomy): domain Bacteria; kingdom Pseudomonadati; phylum Pseudomonadota; class Betaproteobacteria; order Burkholderiales; family Burkholderiaceae; genus Burkholderia; species Burkholderia sp. Tr-20355. The sequence continues at coordinate 42,545 of NZ_JAAGPK010000058.1, forward strand.
CTGCCATTCCCGTGCGACGGCGACGAACAGCTCGAGCGCGGCCTTCGCGTCGGACACGATACCGAGATCCGGGCCGAACACGCGGCCGATCTGCGTCGGCTCGATGTCGACGTGCACGAACTTGCGGCCCTTCGTGTAGACCTCGACGCTGCCCGTGTGGCGGTTCGCCCAGCGGTTGCCGATGCCGAGCACGAAGTCGGACGCGAGCAGCGTGGCGTTGCCGTAGCGGTGCGACGTCTGCAGGCCGACCATGCCGGCCATCAGCGGGTGGTCGTCCGGAATCGCGCCCCACGACATCAGCGTCGGGATCACCGGCACGCCGATCGTTTCGGCGAACTGGACGAGCAGGTCTTCGGCCGCCGCGTTGAGCACGCCGCCGCCCGACACGATCAGCGGCTTGTCCGCGTCGTTGAGCATCGCGAGCGCCTTCTCGATCTGCGCGCGGGTGGCCGCGGGCTTGTAGACCGGCAGCGGTTCGTACGTGTCGATGTCGAATTCGATTTCGGCGAGCTGCACGTCGATCGGCAGGTCGACCAGCACCGGGCCCGGACGGCCCGAGCGCATCAGGTGGAAGGCTTGCTGGAACACACGCGGCACGAGCGCCGGTTCGCGCACGGTGACGGCCCACTTCGTGACGGGCTTCGCGATCGACTCGATGTCGACGGCCTGGAAGTCTTCCTTGTACAGGCGGGCACGCGGCGCCTGGCCGGTGATCGCGAGGATCGGAATCGAGTCGGCGGACGCGGAGTAGAGGCCGGTGATCATGTCGGTGCCGGCGGGGCCCGACGTGCCGATGCACACGCCGATGTTGCCGGGCGCCGCACGCGTGAAGCCTTCGGCCATGTGCGATGCGCCTTCGACGTGGCGCGCCAGCACGTGACTGATGCCGCCGGACTTGCGCATCGCGGAGTAGAACGGGTTGATCGCCGCGCCCGGCACGCCGAACGCGGTCTGGATGCCTTCCTTCTCGAGCACGAGCACTGCCGCGTCGACGGCTCTCATCTTGGCCATGAATGTCTCCTGGATATGTGGCGGATCTTGCGAATGGGTCTGTTGGGGACACTTTAGGGATGCAGGAAAGGTTTGATAAGATCCGCCCAAGTCGCTTATTTCGAAACTAAAAGTATGGAATGACGGCCTGACGGGGCTTCTCGCGGGGCCGGAACAGAGACGGAGACAGGAGATGGATCGCTTCAAGCAGATCGAGACGTTCGTGCGGGTCGCCGATGCCGGCAGCCTCGCGGCGGCGGCGCTCGAGGAGGGGGTGTCGCCGGTGGTGCTCGGGCGGCGCATCGACGCGCTGGAGAAACGCCTCGGCGTGAAGCTGATGTACCGCTCGACGCGGCGGCTGGTGGTCAGCGAGGAGGGCGCCGCGTTCCTCGAGCGCTGCCGCGGGCTGCTGTCCGAATGGGACCAGGCCGAGAACGAGCTGGCCGCCGGGCGGCGCGCGGTCAGCGGGCACCTGATCGTCTCGGCGCCGGCCGCATTCGGGCGCAAGCACGTCGCGCCGCATGCGCCCGGCTTTCTGGCCGACAAGCCCGAGATGCAGCTGTCGTTCAACCTGACCGACCGCGTCGTCGATCTCGTGCGCGAAGGCTACGACCTGTCGATCCGGATCGGCGGCGCCGTCGATCCGAACTTCGTCGCGGTGAAGCTCGCGTCGAACCGGCGCGTCGTCTGCGGCACGCCCGGGTATTTCCGCCGGCACGGCCGGCCGAAATCGCTCGACGACCTGCTGAAGCACAACTGCCTGGCTTTCAACCTGCAGGGCGGACAGAACCGCGGCTGGTATTTCCAGCGCCACGGCAAGATCGCGACGATGCGCGTGACCGGCAACCTCGACTGCAACGACGGCGAGCTGCTGCACCGCTGGGTGGCCGAGGGGCTCGGGCTCGGCTGGCGCTCGACCTGGGAAATCGCCGCGCAGCTGGAGACGGGCGAGCTGGAGACCGTGCTCGACGAATACGCGCTGCCCGACTACGACATCCTCGCGGTCTACCCGCAGCAGCGCTACGTGCCGGCGCGCGTGCGCTATTTCATCGACTACCTGAGGGCCGCGTATGCGCGCCCCGGCTACTGGAGCACCACGCCGTAACGAGCGGCGGGCGCCCCGGCGCTTTTTTTCGCTTCGTGCCCCCGGCGCGGGAATAAACTCGACGCAGCAACGGTATGGTCATCGAGCGCGCACGCTGCCGGTCTGTCCGGGCGCCGTGCGCGGAACGGGCGCGGCATCGGCCGCCGGGACCAGGGAGGCCATGTGGGGCAAGCCGGACAGGCGGTCGATGAACGGGCGGCGGACGACGCGGTCGCGCGCGGCGAGCGGTTTCGCACGCTCGTGCTGCCGCATCTCGACGCCGCGTACAACCTCGCGCGCTGGCTGAGCGGCAATGCCGGCGACGCGGACGACGTCGTGCAGGACGCGTGCATGCGCGCGCTGCGCTTCGTCGATTCGTGTCGCGGCGACAACGCGCGGCCATGGCTGCTGACGATCGTGCGCCACACCTGGTACACCGAGTGGCGGCGCCGCACGCATGCGCACGAGGTCGCGCTGCCCGATACGCTGGACGACACCGACGTGCCCGACGACTGGCAGCCGGCGGCGGAGGATCCGCTCGCGCAGCTGCTGCGCGGCGAGAACGTGCGGCTCGTGAATGCGGCGCTCGCGAAGCTGCCGCCCGAGTACCGCGAGGTGCTCGTGCTGCGCGAGATGGAGGACCTGAGTTACCGCGAGATCGCGGCGATCGCGGACGTGCCGGTCGGCACGGTGATGTCGCGGCTCGCGCGCGGCCGGCGCAAGCTCGCCGCGCTGCTGGGCGGCGTGCCGGCACCGGCGCCCGAAGGCAGGCCGGCCCGTACGACGGCCGGCGGAACCGCATCGGAGGCTATCGATGGACTGTAACGAAGCGCGCGCGTTGCTGGACGCGGACGTCGACCGCGAGCTGTCGGCGCCCGATGCGTTGCGGGTCCAGCAGCATGTCGAAGGGTGCGATGCGTGCCGCCGCGAACGCGCGCGGATCGTCACGCTGGTGCAGGCCGTGCGGCAGGCCGATTACCACCGTGCGCCGGATGCGCTGCGGGCGGGCATCCTGGCCGGTCTGCCGGCCGCGGCCGACGCGCCCGTTCGCGAGCCGGCGGGCGCGGGGTTTCGGCCCGAGCCTCGATCGCAGAAACCCCGCGCCCGCCGGCTCGGGCCGAAA
>NZ_JAAGPK010000059.1:0-238 GCF_017104685.1 Burkholderia sp. Tr-20355
GAAAAAAAAAAAAACCCCCTCGCTTCGTTTCCATCGCTTTTTCCTCACACCTCCAGCACGACACTCCTCGCGTCTCCCACACCATCGGCCACACCTGCATCCACTCTCATCTTCGTGACTAGCATCCCTCTGCTTCCGCCGCTGCTGCTCTTCATTCCTCCCACTCTATCCCTCAGTTACCTCAGCATCACCTTCAGCTTCTCGTTGTCGTCTACTCTCCAGACTCTCAACTATCCCC
>NZ_JAAGPK010000060.1:0-45150 GCF_017104685.1 Burkholderia sp. Tr-20355
ACGCCTGGGGCGCATGAATGATTCGACGCGGGACGGCGGCGGCAGCCCGGACAGCAACGGAGCCGGCGACGCCCGGAACGGGAAAGAAGCCGGAATTATACTCGCGCCGGACATCGCGCCAAGCGCGAGAAGACGGAACAGGATGGTCATGACGTGATGCCTCGGAATGTTATCGGACCGCGCCGGGCTGGCCGACGCGGCGCTTTGGTGTCGTCTGTCGTCACGATGTCGATCGGACATGCTTGCCCTGGTCGACCGGCATCGCCGTCGCGGCGGCCCAGCGACCGGGAGCCTCGCTATTTAAGCATGGCGGGCCGGCAATGGGCAGGGGCCGCGCGCGCCAATAAAAAAAGCCCGGCCCGCATCGAAGCGGGCCGGGCCTTGACGGAACGCGTGCTGCTTACAGCGCGCCGCCTTGCGCCGACGCCGAACCCTTCACGCCGACCGATGCGCCGCCTTGCACTGCGTTAGCCGTGCCATCGAGCGCCTCGCCGGCCTTCGCCTTCGCGCCACCCGCGACGTCGCCTGCCGTCGACATCGCGCCTTGCGCATGGCTCTTCACCGAACCGGCGACGTGCTTCACGTGCGACTTCGTCGAGTGGACGGCCGATGCCGCCGCATCCTTCGCCGTACCGGCTGCGGAACCGACCGCCTGCGTCGCGCCGCCGACCGCATTGCCGGCTGCCGAGCCGACGCCGCCGACCGTCTTGCCGACGCCGTTCAGCGCGCCGCCAACCACATTGCCTGCGCCCGAACCCGAGCCCGCCGCATTCGCGCCGGCGCCGGCCTGCACACCCACGCCGCCGCCGAGCAGCGGCGTCTGGACCTGTGCGCCGACGCCAGCAGAACCCTGTGCGCCGGTTTGGGCCGTCTGTGCAAATGCAGCCGACGTCGCCATCGCCGTCAGAGCGGCACCCAGCAGGATCGTACGAATCTTGTTCATGGTCATTCTCCCCAAAGACGTTGTTGCTGCGGGCCGCCTTCGTGCGGCTTGTCGCATGCCTCACCGCGAAGTGCGGCAGGTGGGGCTAATGTAGCGGCGCCGGCGCGCAAAACGATTGAATTGCGGGGACTGTTACTTCGGTTGCAAATGCTGACGATTGACTCACACTGTTTGACAATCGAGGGCTCGCGGCGGGATGGACACCCTATTCGTCGGCGAACGGGAGCGGCGCTCCGCCTGGGTGATTCGCCCGATCGCCACGCATCGTCCCACCCGGCTGGTGAAGCGGCCAACCTATTTCATCAGCATTCCGAACGATGTGCATTGCTCGGCCATCCATGCGGCCTCGCCATGAAAAACGGCCCCGACCGCCCGTCGGCGGACCGGGGCCGTACGCACTCACCCAGTTACGGCCGGAACGTATCGCCGAGCACGACGCCTTCGCGACGCGGATCGGTACCGCCCTGCAACGCCGGCGACTGGCCGACCGTCACGCGCATCACCGTATTGACGCCGCTCGCCTGCGCCGACGTCGACACCTTGTGCCCGAGCGCGAGCAACCCCGTGATCAGCGGATCGTTCGCATCGTTGTTCGCCGTGTTGACGTTCGGATGCTCGCCGCCGATCGTGGTCGTCGGGCTGTTGCTCGCGCCGAAATCGACGAGCCCCGCGGACTGCTGCGCGTCGAGCCCCCAGTCGAGCGCGCCGACGAGCGTCTTGACCACGTATTGCGGAATCGTGCCGCCGCCCGGCGAACCGGTCGCCATCACGAAATCGCCGCGCGAGCCGTCGGCGGCCTGCCCGAACACGATCGTGGGCGCCATCGAGCTGCGCGGCCGCTTGCCCGGCTGCAGCCGGTTGGCCACCGGATTGCCGGACGTGTCGACCGGGTTCGCGGAGAAGTCGGTCAGCTGGTTGTTCAGCAGGAAGCCGTTGGTCATGTGGAACGAGCCCATGCTCGACTCGACCGTCGTCGTCGCGCTCAGCACGTTGCCGTCGCCGTCGACGATCGTGAACTGGTTCGTGCCGTGCTCGATCAGCGTCGTGTCGACACCGAGCGGCACCGCACCGAGATTGCCCGGCTGGGCGGTCCCCATGCTCTTGGTCGTGTCGATCAGCGCCGCGCGCGACTTCAGGTACGGCTTGTTCAGCAACGTGTCCCACGTGCCGCCGGGCAGCGGCACGAAATCCGTATCGGCCACGTACTTGTCGCGGTCGGCATACGCGAACCGCTCGGCCTCGGTGACGAGATGCACGCCCGCGACGGTCGGCTTGCCGCCTTCGAGATCGATCGCGGTCGGCTTCAGCGACTTCAGGTCGAAATTCTCGAGAATGCCGAGCGCCGACGCGACCGCGATGCCGCCCGACGACGGCGGCGGCATCCCGCACACCCAGTAGCTGCGATAGGTCGTGCACACCGGTACGCGACGCTTCGCCTGATAGGCGGCCAGATCCGCGACGGTCGTCTTGCCCGGCGTGAGCGTCGAGCCGTCCGCACCCTTCGTCACCGCGATCTTCGCGACGATGTCCTGTGCGATCTGCCCGGTGTACAGCGCATTCGCACCCGACTGCGCCATCAGCGCCAGCGTGCGCGCGTACGCGGGGTTCTTCAGGACCGTGCCGAGCGTCTTCGGCGAACCGTCGGCGTTCAGGAAGTAGGCGGCGGCCTCGGGATCGCGCTTCAGGTTCGTGGCGTTCGCCGCGATCGCGTCGGCGAGCCGGCCGCCGATCGGAAAGCCGTTGGTCGCGAGCGTGATCGCATCGCCGAACAGGTTCTGCCACGGCAGGCGGCCGTGATCCTGTTGCAGCGCCTCGATGAGCCGCGGCACGCCGATCGTGCCGATCGAGCGGCCGCTCGCGCGCGCGTTCGGCTGCGGCGCGGAATGGTCGGTCGCGTCGTCGACGTAACGCAGGTAGTTTTCCGTCGCGGCGGCCGGCGCGGTTTCGCGGCCGTCGTAGGCCTGCAGCGTCTTGCCGCGGGCATCGTAGTAGAGCAGCACGCCGCCCGATCCAAGGCCCGTCGCCTCGGGCACCGTCAGGCCGAGCACGGCCTGCACGGCGACCGCCGCATCGGCGGCCGTGCCGCCCTTCTTCAGCACCGCGCAGCCGGCCGCGCTCGCGTACGCGTTCGACGTGGCCACGAGGTAGGTCTTCGCGTAGACCGGTTTCATCCCGGTGCGATAACCCGACGACGCTTCCGGCAGCGACGGATCGCCCGGCTGGTTCGACCCGACCACGACCGTCGCACCGCTGTTGTCGACCGCGAGGCAGCTGGTGTCGGCTGAAGGTGTCGTCGCGTGACCCGCGTCGTTCTCGACATCGCCGCCGCATGCGGTCAGCAGCGCGGCCGCGAGCAATACAGAGGCATACGGAAAAATCGCTGTTCTGTTCATTGTTCGTCGATGTTCTTTTAGAGCGTTGCGATGGGCATCACGCTGCCTGCGACCCCCTCGGTGCGCGGGCAACGCGTTCGATAGTCCCATGAACAATTTTCTTTCCGCAACAAGGAAATGACGCAATGCGGCCGATCGTTGCACGTACAACGCCACCGAACCGGCTTGCCGGCCATTTGCTGCACTGCGTCGCGACGCGGCTTCGTTACGTTGCCGTCCGGCGACGCTTGCCGGCCACGCGGCCATCACGCGCGAAACCGTGCTCCATCGCTTCGATCGCTTCCGAGAAAAACTCGAGAAACATCGTCATCGCGACAGTCGCGCTCATGTCCGCGCGCTGGTAGATGCAGCTGAACGAACGCGCGCCCGCATCGGCGAGCGGCGTCCACGCGAGCCGGCCGGCCGCGACGTCGTCCGCGACGTTCTCCGCGATCAGGAAGCCGATGCCGGCCCCTTCGGCCGCGAGTCGCCGCACCATCGACACCGAACCCGTCTCGACCAGCGGCCGCGCGTTGCGCGGCTGCCGCGCATCGATCTGGTCGAACATCGCGCGCAGCTCCGTGTCGGGTGTCATCAGGAGCAGCGGATGGGCGAAGCAGTCGCGCATCCGCACCTTGCCGCCGGACAACGCCAGCGGATGGCCAGGTGCCGTGACGACACCCAGCGGCTGCGCGAACGCGCGCACCTCGACGACGCTCGCCGCCGTGCGCCGGCGCAGCGCATAGCCGATGTCGGCCTCGCCCGTCTCGACCCAGCGCACGATGCTCTCGCCGTTTCCCGAGCGCACGCTGTACGTGACGCCGGGATAGCGCTGCATCGCGGCCAGGATCGCGTCGGGCACGAGCTTCTCGGCCGTCGATGCGGGCACGGCCAGGTTCACGTGCCCGCGCCGCAGTGCGCGCAAATCCTCGACCTGCGTCAGCGCGTTGTCGAAGTCGCGCTGGCCGCGCCGCACGGCGGCGATCACGATCTCGCCGGCGAGCGTCAGCTGCATGCCGCGCGGCAGCCGGTCGAACAGCGGCACGCCGACCTGCTCCTCGAGATTGCGGATCTGCTGGTGCACGGCCGCGGCGGTCAGGTGCAGCGCGTCGGCTGCCTTGCGAATCGAGCCGCGCCGGGCGACCTCGTCGAAACAGCGGAATGTCTGCGATATCGAACGCATGAATGGACCGTTAGATTTTTCCGAACATGCCGTCAAGAATAATCCAGTTTCATTGACTCTCTGGATCGTCTAGATTGCGCTGCATTCCCGTGTTCGATTCGAATGGAGACCGCAGTGACGACCGTCGACCAGATTACCCAGCGCCGCCGCGGCGTCGGCCTCATCGCCCACGATCCCGCCCTGTCCGCGGGCGGCTACACGCTCATCGCGCCGCAAACGGCGGACGGCAACGTCTATCTCGTCGGCATCGACGGCGAGGTCGCCCATCAGTGGAAAATGCCCGTGCGCCCCGGCCGTCACGCGGTCATCCTCGCGAACGGCAACCTCGGCTACAACGGCAATCACCCGCAATCCGAATCCCGCTACGCGCCGTGGTCGATGTGGCATGGCGGCGACTTCTACGAGGTCACGCCGCAAGGCGAAACGGTGTGGCGCTACGAGGATCCCGCGCATCACCACGATGCGCAGTGGCTGCCGAACGGCAACCTGCTCTACGCCGCGTGCGAACCGGTCGACGCCGCGTTCGCGCGGCGCGTGCCGGGCGGTACGCCGCACGGCGACGACGACGTGATGTACGCGGACGTGATCCGCGAAGTGAACCGGGCCGGACAGATCGTGTGGGAATGGCACGCGCGCGAGCACCTGCGACCCGAGGATTTTCCGATCGCGGCCGGGTTCGGCCGCTATCACTGGCCGCTCGTCAACGGTCTCGCGGTCGACGCGAACGGGCGCGTGCTGATGAGCCTGCGCACGACGTCGGGGATCATCGGCGTAAACCGCGCAACCGGCCGCGTCGACCTGCACGTCGGGCCGGACGTCGTGTCGCACCAACATGCGCCCGTGCCGCTCGCGAACGGCAACATCCTCGCGTTCGACAACGGCAATTTCCGCCACGGCGCGCACGTCGTGTTCTCGCGCGTCGTCGAGATCGATCCCGCGACGCAACGCGTCGTCTGGTCGTACACGGACGACGTCGTGAACCTGTTCTACACGCCGTTCATGGGCAACGCGCAGCGCTTGCCGAACGGCAACACGCACATCACCGAATCGTCAACGGGCCGGCTGTTCGAAGTGACGCCGGCCGGCGAAGTCGTGTGGGAATACGTGATCCCGTGGTTCGCGGAATACCCGGACGAGGCCGCGCGCAAGACCGGCCCCGGCCAGCTGAACAGCGTGTTCCAGACGTTCCGCTACAGCGCCGCGCAACTGCCCTGGCTGCGGACCTGACGCGTCGTTCGCCGTTGCATTCCTGCCATCGTCGCCGTTCGCTTCCGAGGGGCCTGCCGTGTCGCACGATCCGATCTCACCGCCCGTCGATGCACGGTTGCCCGCGTGGCAGCTCGCGCTGTTCGGGCTGCAGCACGTGCTGTCGATGGCCGCGTCGCCGATCACGGCCGTCTTCCTCATCGCGAAAGTCCTGGCGCTGCCGGCCGACCTGACGGTCCAGCTGATCGGCGCGACGTTCTTCGCGTGCGGCGTCGGCACGCTGGTGCAAGCGCTCGGTGCCGGCCCGATCGGCGCACGCATGCCGTTCGTAATGGTGCCCGGCGGCGCACCGACGATGCTGTTCGCGGGCATCGCCGCGCAGTCGGGCCTGCCGACCGCCGCTGGCGCGGCGCTGCTCGCCAGCGCGTTCTACTGGGTGCTGCTGCCCGTGTTCACGCGCTGCCTGCGGCTCTTTCCACGCGTCGTCGTCGGCGCGATGCTGTTGCTCGTGTCGATCAACCTGATCCGGATCTACGCGGCGATCGTCGTCGGCCAGCCCGGCTCGGCCGACTTCGCGCAACCGCGCGCGCTCGGTCTCGCGCTTGCGACGATCGTCGCCACCGTCGCCGTCGCCGGTGCGTTTCGCGGCACGCTCGGGCGCCTCGCGGTACTGATCGGGTTGATGGCCGGCGCGACGCTCGGCTGGGCGCTCGACGCGATGCCGGCGCTCGCCGGCGTATGGCACGGCCCGTGGTTCACGCATCCGGTGTGGCTGCCGTTCGGGATGCCGCGCTTCGACGTGCTGGCCGCGCTGCCGCTGCTGATCTTCACCGCGATCTCGATGGCCGAGGCCACCGCGCAGACCGTTGCCGTCGGCGAGACGTGCGGCAAGGCGGTCTCGATGACGCGCGACGTGCCGAAGACGATACGCGGCGATGCACTGGCGTCGCTGGCCGGCGCGCTGTTCGGCACGCCGCTGATCGTGACCAGTGCCGAGAACATCGGCGTCGTACAGACGACCGGCGTGCGCTCGCGCTACGTGACGGCCGCCGCCGGCGCAATCCTGATCGTCATTGCGCTGTTCGCCCCGCTCGCGCGGCTCGCGTATGCGATTCCGGCCGCCGTCGTCGGCGGCACCGCGCTGGTCGTGTTCGCGATGATCGGCGTGATGGGCATCCGGCTGCTCGCCGGCGTCGACCTGCACGCGCGCGCCAACCAGTACACGCTCGCGGCCGCGCTGGTGGTCGGTCTCGCGCCGATCCTGGTGCCGAACCTGTATCGTCAATTCGGCGCGCCCGTCCAGATCGTGCTCGGCAACGGCATGGCGGCTGGCACGCTCGCGGCCATCGCAACGCAACTGGCATTCGCCGCGCTCGCGCGGTTGAGCGGACAGACGCAGGCAAGCGTGCCACCGGCACCTTCGCGCGAAGCGTAACGGCGATAACGGGCAGCGCGGCGCACGCTGCGCTCCGCTTGACGACATCCTCCGTTCGACCGGCAAGCGCCGCTCTCTCCTGGCTCCGGCACGCGCGTCTCCTCGGCGCCGCGCCGGCTTCGGGTATATCGGCATCATCATCGCGATGGAAACGGCGACGGCCTTGCCGTGCCGGATCGGCGCGGTCCGGTTGCTGCGCGCGCCGCGCCGGCGAAGCGGCGTTCCGCACGGCCAAGGCACACGCGATCGCCGGCCTGACGCTCGGCCTCCTCACGTGACAGGTTGCGTTCATGTCGGTCGGCGGCGAATGGTTCGGGATGGGGATGTCGAGGCAATGGAACGGCGTACCGGACGCGTTCCGCTTCTTCATCACGCTGCCGCTCGTGCTCGTCTACCTGACGATGAACACCGACGGAATCGACGAGACGCGTGTCGCGCCGAACGGATGGACATCGGGACGATTGCCGGCGTCACCGCGTCCGGCTATAAATCGTGGATGAACACGAATCGCTGGATTCACGACCCCGTCGGCGCGTTTCGCGCATGGCAGGAAACCGCCGCGACGGGCGCCGGCCGCCGGCCGTTCGCGCCGCGTTCGGTCGTGCAGCACGTCGCGATGTTCGAGCGGTTCCTGCGCCATCTGACCGCACAGCGCGTGTCGCTGGTCACGTTCGGCCCCGACCACGTCGCGGCGTTCCTAGCGGAACTCGACCGTACCTGCGCACCCGGCACGTCGACGCGCGTGCGCTATGCGAAGCTGATCGACCGGCTGGGGCGGCATCTGGTCGACACCGGTGTGCGGACGATCCACCCGGCAGGACGGACGACGCGCGATCTCGCCTGGCCGGCCGGCGAGCCGGAGCCGTGCTACCTGCCGCCCGACGCCGACGCGGCGCTGCAGCGCCATGTCCAGCCTCGGCCGGACGACTCGCCCACCGACTGCCGGAATCGCGCGATCGTCGCGCTGCTGCTTGCCAGCGGTATCACCTCGGCCGAGATTCGTGCGATGCCCCGCGCCGCGCCCGATCTCGATGCGCAGCCACCGGCGTTGTCCGTGCCGCGCGATCGCGCGCGGCCGGCGCGCCGGGTCGAACTGGCCGAATTCGCGCTGGCGCCGCTCGCCGCGTGGCACGCGTATTCGACGGATACGCCGGCACCGGCGCTGCTGTTCCCCGCACCGCGCGGCGGTGGCGCGATGAACGACATGTTCCTGCTGCTCGTGGTGCGCGAAGCGCTCACCGCGATCGGCTTCCACGCGGCGGACATGAGCCCGCGCGTGCTGCGCAACACGTATGCGCGCCGGCAGTTGCTCGCGGGCCACACGCATGCCGAGGTCAGTGCGATGCTCGGCCTCGTCAGCACGCGAACGGTCACGCGCATCCGGCAGACGCTGCCGCCGGACGCAGCCGCGGATCGCGCTGCGCACGAACGCTGAACGCACCCTTTTCCTTCCCGTTCGTTATGCGCCCGACTTCGACTGGATCAGGCGCAGGATTCGCGTGTCGTACGGCGATTGCATGACTTCCGCGATGCGAATCTCGGATGCGGCCGGATGCAGCGGATTCAACAGGAAGTTGTGCGCGTGCGGCACGACGACGCTCGGCACGCGCAACAGCGCGCTCGGCCGCGTATGCAGCCATTCGGTGCCGGCGCTGCGGGTCCAGTCGACGTTCGTTTGCCAGTCGTCCGGTGCGTCGCCTTCCGCGATTTCGGCGACATCCACCGAATCGGGCACGTCGATCCGCAGCAGCTGGTATCCGCTCGGCAATTGGGCAACGGTGGCGATTTCGAAATGAACGAGCGTCTCGAGCAGCGCGAGCGCCGGGTGTTCGGCGAGATAGACGACGGGCTGCCCGGCAAAATGCCAGCGCCCGCCGGCCCGCAACCCGCCGATGCCCTTCAGATCGGCGTAATTGCTGATCCGCCACAACGTCGTCAAGCGAAATACCCCTCGTCGATTTGCGTGAGGACTTCCTCGACGAGGCGAGCACCGTGCTCGGTGCTCGCCATGTCGAGCGACGTGCGGCCGCCGAAGCGCTGCAACCCGTTGCGCAACCACGCCATCGCCTTGTCCTGGTCGCCGAACGTGGCCGTCGCCTGCGCGACGATGCGCGCGAGGCGGATCGCCTTGTCGGATTCCTCCGGCGACAGGCGCTCGTGCGCCTGGCGACGATGGCTCAGCGTGCGGCGCGGAATGATGAAGGCCAGTTCGTCCGATTTCAGCCCGCGCTCGGACAGCCGGTCGATCACCGATACGTCGACACGCGCGCTCGCGAGCTCGGCCAGATCGGCGCCCGAACGGACACGGATCGCCAGCAGCTGCTCGAGAATCGTGAATTCGGCCTGGCGCGGATGCGCGACGCCTGAAGGATGAAAAGCGATGGTGCTCATGACCTCTCTCCGGCAATTTGCCCAACCATTATAGGCGTTTTGCCGGAAACTTGCGGGAGGACGAGCCAAAGCTGCTGTCGTCGGCCGGTCGACGGGCTCGGCCAAGGATCCCCCTCCTGCCCCTGGCAGCAGCGTCTGAGGATGCGAATCGAAGATTCGCTTCGATGAGGCGGAACCACTATTCAGTATATAAAGTCCGCTGAAATGTCTTACGGTTGTCACGTAACAACCCTTTTATTGAATTAAATCGCGCCGCTGAACCGGCATCTGCCATCCCGCAATGTACATTTGTCGACCGGAGCGCCCGGCCCGGCTACTCGCCGACCGCCATGACGAAACACGTCCCGCGGCCCTCTCCCTCCGGATTCGCGCCCCGATCCCGCACTTCTCGCCATCGCTCATGAACATCCGGTTCGAGATCTCATCGCCGTACGGCCCCACTTGAAGCTGTCGTCGAACCATGTCGAGCCCATGTCGACGCAGCGGGTGTCGGATACGTCCTGAGTATGGACGCCATCAGAACGCCGGTCCCGGTCGAACATCCGGCAGGGCAACGCCCCTACTCCCATAGGCAGCTACCCTGCCACCGGCACGCACGGTTCCGCCCGGTGCAGCGGAACGTGCGCGATACCCGATGCAATCAGCCGGCCCACGTCGACGACCGGATCACGCTGCAGAAATTGCCGGCGCGGAAATGCGGATCCTTGTCCGCGATCACATCGGCCTTCACGTTGCCGAACGTCGTGCCGGGCTTGTGCTTGATCCCGTCGTAGAACGCCTGAATGATGTCTTCCTTGAAGTGCGGCGTACGCGGATGCGCGCGAACGACGGCCTCGCGCTCGACGTCGCTGTATTCCGGATACGTGAGGCCCAGCACGTCCATCTCGACGCCCGCGGTGACGAGCGCGATCACCGGATGCATGTGCTGCGGAATACCGGGCGTGGTGTGCAGCGCGATCGAAGTCCACACAACGTCGATATCCTGCTGCGAGATGCCCTTGCCCTTCAGGAAATCGCGGGCGGCATTGGCGCCGTCCACTTCGAAGCGCTCGCATGCGCTGCTGTGCTGGTGAGTGAGCCCCATGTCATGAAACATGCAGCCGCAGTAGAGCAGCTCGGGATCGTACTCGAGCCCGCGGCGCCGGCCCGCCAGCGCCGCGAAATAGTAAACGCGGCTCGAATGATGGAACAGCAGCGGCGACGCGGTATCGCGAACGAGTTCGGTGATCTCGCGCGTCAATTGGCTATCGGGGATGGCGATGCCTGCAACGTTCTCAGTCATGATTGACCTCCATTGAAAACACTCCCGATTTTCCAAAGCCCGATAGCTGTCTTTAATAGACGTATTACGTCAAATCCTGCCATTTCGCGCGATGGACGGACGTGATGCCCGCGTGACCGAAAAAACACCGAAAAAGGGCTCCGCCGCCTCGCTCGATGCGCCACCGGCCCCTCTATACTGCTGCGCATCACCTTAGATACCGCACGCATCCGATCACCATGCCGAAGGTCGTGGGAATTTTCGCCGTCCCGGGCGTTCAACTGCTCGATGTCTCCGCACCGCTCGACGTGTTCGCACAGGCGAATGCCGAATGCGGGAGGCCGTTCTATGCATTGCGGATCATCGCGAGCGAATCCGGTCCGATCCGCAGTTCGTCCGGTGCGCAACTGCTGCCCGACTGGATCGTTCCCGACATCCCGGAGCGCATCGACACGCTGCTGGTCGCGGGCGCGCCGAGCGCGGGCCGCGTCACGCTGCGCACCGATGTCCTCGCGTGGCTGCGATCGGCGGCCGTGCAGAGCAAGCGCTACGGCTCGATCTGCACCGGCGCGTTCATCCTCGCCGCCACCGGCCTGCTGAAAGGCCGCCGCCTGACCACGCACTGGGCCGCCGCCGACGCGCTGACAGAAGCCTATCCGTCGCTCGCCGTCGATGCCGATGCGCTGTACGTGCGCGACGGCAAGCTGCGCACGGGCGCCGGCGTCACGGCCGGGCTCGATCTCGCGCTCGCGCTGGTCGAGGAAGATCTCGGCCGCGAGATCGCACGGCGCGTCGCCGCGCAACTGGTGATGTTCTTCAAGCGCCCTGGCGGGCAGCTCCAGTTCAGCCGCAAGGGCGAAGCGCGCCCCACCGGGCGCTCGGTGCTGCAGGAGGTACAACGCTGGATCGCGGCGAATCCGGAACTCGCGCATTCGGTAGCCGACCTGGCGAAGCATGCGGGCATGAGCCCCCGCCACTTCGCGCGGCTGTTTCGCGCCGAGGTGGGCATGACGCCGGCCGCGTGGGTCGAGGCAACCCGCATCTCGGCGGCCCGCCAGTTGCTCGAGAACGGCCACGACACGCCGAAGCAGGTCGCCGCGAAATGCGGCTTCGCGAATGTCGACACGCTCAGGCGGTCGTTCACCCGCCACGTCGGGATTACGCCGGCCGAGTACCGGAAACGGCAGGCGGTTCCTGTGGAGTGATAGGACAACGCATCGACGATGGCGACTGCATCGGGCAACTATTTCGGAATGCGATGTAATTGAGCGTCACGCGGCAATGGGCGGTTTGACGGTATCGAGCCCTGTCGGGCTGAATCCGGAGCGCTCATCGGCGTATGCCCGCGGCCCGTCACGCCCGCAATCATCGGATGAAACCGCCACTCACGCCGATCGTTTACCCAGTTGCAATAATGAATCACTGGAACGCGTATTTCCGACCGGTAACGCGATCGCTACGATGCAATCAACCGCTGAACGCAACGAGCGAAGCGAGAAATCCATGAAAACCGGAGGTCACCATGAAGTCGTTCATCACCGCTGTCGTCGCCGCAACCGCCCTGTCCGCCTCGTACGGCGCATTCGCACAATCGAACCCGTCGGGCCAGCTGACGCGCGCCCAGGTCCGTGCGGAACTCGTGCAGCTCGAACAGGCCGGCTACAAGCCCGAAGTCTCCGATCAGTATTACCCGCGCGCGCTGCAAACCGCCCAGGCGCGTGTGACGAACGCAGATGAAGCCGGTTACGGCGCCCAAGCCGCCGCCGGCGTGCGTGCCGGCCGCGCAATCGCGGTCAAGCAGGAAGGCCGCGACTCGGTCTATTTCGGCCAGTAAGCCGATCCCGCGCGCGTATCCCGGTACGCGCGCGGTACCCGCAACACCCCGCGCCCGTTCATCGGGGCGGGGTGTTTGCTTTTCGGCCACCCGCTCCGGACACCGATCACGTGCGGCACAGCACCGTTCACGCAGCCAGTGGATGTTTGCGCATAGAATGGCCGCGTGGTCGGCGCCGGCCGACTCGAACGCGAGCGGCACCACGACGCCCGGCATGCCCGATCGTCGCCGCGCCCGCTGGCCGGCCCGATGCCGCGCTCAACGCATTTTTCGAAAAGGAGCGGTTTCATGTCTCAAACATCCGGTTCCATGATCACGTTTCGCCGCCCGGACGGCCAGGAACTGCAGGGCTATCTCGCGACGCCGGCAAAAACCGAAGGCGCGCCTGCCGTCGTCGTCATCCAGGAATGGTGGGGGCTGAACGACCAGATCCGCGGCGTCGCGGACCGCCTTGCGCGCTGCGGTTACTTCGCGCTGGTACCCGATCTGTATCGCGGCAAGTCAACGGTCGAGGAAGAAGAAGCGCACCACCTGATGACCGGGCTCGATTTCGGCGATGCCGCGTCGCAGGACATTCCCGGCGCCGTCACGTATCTGAAGACGCTGGCCTCGCGGGTCGCGATCACGGGCTACTGCATGGGCGGCGCCCTCACGCTGCTGTCGCTGCAACACGCCGATGCGGATGCGGGCGTGACGTGGTACGGCTTCCCGCCGCTCGACTACATCGATCCGGCGAAGCTCAAGGTGCCGCTGATGGGCCACTGGAGCACGCAGGACGCATTCTTCACAATCGACCAGGTCGACGCGCTGGAAAAGAAGCTGACCGATGCGAAGGTCGGCTTCGAGTTCCATCGCTATCTCGCGCACCACGGGTTCGCGAACGAAACGGCCGTGGGCCCGGGCCGCATCTCCAGCACGCAGTTCGATCCGGTGTGGTCGCAAATGGCCTGGGATCGCACGCTGACCTTCTTCGGCCGTACGCTTTGGACGACACAGGCGTAACGTAACGCGACGCCCTTCGCGGGCGGCCGTGCAAATGAAAACGCCACGGACGCAAATCCGTGGCGTTTTCATTTCCGCATACCACCGGTTCGAAACGACAGGCGCGGCTGCCCGCCCCTGCGCTTCGTTGCGCTTACCCGTTCGTCGCAGCCGCCTTGTCGTAATCGACCGGCGCATCCGGCGCGCGCGGCGTTTCGCCGGCCCGCTGGATCCACCCGCCGCCCAGCGCGCGGTACAGGTCGACCAGGTTCGTCCAGCGCGCCAGACGTGCGTTGATCAGCGTCTGCTGGGCCGAGTACAGGTCCGTCTGCGCGGTCAGCACCGACAGGTAGCTGTCGACGCCGTTCTTGTAACGCAGGTCCGACAGATCGAAACGGCGCTGCTGCGCGTGCTCGTTGCGCTCCAGCGCCGCGATCTGCTGGTCGTACGTGCCGCGTGCGGCGAGACCATCCGCCACTTCGCGGAACGCCGACTGAATCGCCCGCTCGTAGTTCGCGATCTCGATGCGCTTCTGCACGTTCGCCAGGTTCAGGTTCGCGATGTTCTGGCCGCCTTCGAAGATCGGCATCGTGATCTGCGGCGCGAACGACCACGCCGCCGTGCCGGCCTTGAACAGGCCGCCGAGCGTCGGGCTGCCGGTGCCGAATGCGCCCGTCAGCGAGATGCGCGGGAAGAACGCCGCACGTGCCGCGCCGATGTTCGCGTTCGCGGCCAGCAGCGTCTGCTCGGCCTGCATCACGTCCGGACGACGCGTCAGCAGATCCGACGGCAGCCCGGCCGGCACGTCCGTCAGCAGGTTCTGCGCGTCCAGCGGCATGCCCGCCGGCAGGTCGTCCGGCAGCGGTTCGCCGATCAGCAGCACCAGTGCGTTCAGCGCCTGCGCACGCGCACGCGCCTGCGCCTGCTGGTTCGCGAGCGCCGTCTCGACCACCGTCTGCGCCTGACGCAGCTCGAGCTCGGAGCCCGTGCCGTTGTCGAACTGCAGCTTCGTCAGGTCGTACTGCGCCTGCGCGGACTTCAGCGTGTTCTCCGTGACCTTCAGCAAGTCGTCGGTCGACAGCAGCGTCAGGTACCGGTCGGCCACGGAAGACACCAGCGAGATTTCCGACGCCTGCCGTGCGTACGACGTCGACAGGTACTGCGCGAGCGCCTGGTCCTTCAGGCTCTGCACGCGGCCGAACAGGTCGAGCTCCCACGATGCCGACAGCCCGACGTTGTAGGCACGCGAGATATACGGCGCATCGGTCGTCGACAAGCCCTGCGGCACGCGCTGGACGTTGCCCGTGCCCGTACCGTCGAGCGTCGGGAATAGGCCCGCGCGGGTAATCTGGTACTGCGCGCGCGCCGCCTCGATATTCAGCACCGACACGCGCAGGTCGCGGTTGTTCTTCAGCGCGATCTCGATCAGCCGCTGCAGGCGCGGATCGACGAAGAATTCGCGCCAGCCGATGGTCGTCGCCGCCTGGCCGTTCGCGCTGCGCGCGCCGGCCGCACCCGGCTGCGTCGCGTAGACGCCGCCGGCCGGGTACGCCTGCGCGACGGGCGCATCGGGCCGCTTGTAATGCGGCGCCATCGTGCAGCCCGTGGCGAACAGCGCGGCGGCCAGTGCCGCCATCGTTGCAGTCAAAGCATGTTTTTGCATCGTTACCGCCCCTTCGAATCGTGTGCGTCGTCGTGACCGCGCTGCAGGTCGCCCTGCACGAGACGCCATGCATCATCGACGTTTTCCGTCTCGCCGCTGAAGATCGCGCGAACCCGCACGAAGAACATCGGGATCATGAAGATCGCGAGGAACGTCGCCGTGATCATCCCGCCGATCACGCCCGTACCGATCGCATGCTGGCTGGCCGAGCCTGCGCCGTTGCTGATCGCGAGCGGCAGCACACCGAGCATGAAGGCGAGCGACGTCATCAGGATCGGGCGCAGTCGCAGGCGCGCCGCCTCGATCGCCGCCCGCACCGGCCCCATGTTTCCGGTCGCCTGCAACTCACGCGCGAACTCGACGATCAGGATCGCGTTCTTCGCGGACAAGCCCACGGTGGTCAGCAGGCCGACCTGGAAGAACACGTCGTTCTCGAGGCCGCGCAGCATCGTCGCGAGCAGCGCGCCGACCACGCCGAGCGGCACCACCATGATCACCGAGAACGGGATCGACCAGCTTTCATACAGTGCCGCGAGACACAGGAACACGACGAGGATCGAGATCGCGTACAGGATCGGCGCCTGCGAGCCGGACTGGATTTCCTGGAACGACAGGCCGGTCCACGAATAGCCGATGCCTTCCGGCAGCTTGCTCGCGAGCGCCTCCATCGCGGCCATCGCCTGGCCGGTCGACTTGCCCTCCGCAGCCTGCCCCTGGATCTCGATCGACGACACGCCGTTGTAGCGTTCGAGCTTCGGCGAACCGTAGATCCAGTGGCCGCTCGAGAACGCGCTGAACGGCACCATCCCGCCCGAACTGTTGCGCACGTACCAGATGTTCATGTCCTCCGGCGTCATCCGGAACGGCGCATCCGACTGCACGTAGACCTTCTTGATCCGGCCGTCGGTGTCGAGGAAGTTGTTCACGTACTGCGACGCCCACGCGATCGAGAACGTCTGGTCGATCGCAGCGGCCGTGACGCCGAGTGCATTCGCCTTCTCGCGATCGATGTCGACCTTGTACTGCGGCGTGTCGTTCAGGCCGTTCGGGCGCACGAGCGCGAGCGCGGGATCCTTCGCGGCCATCCCGAGCAACTGGCCGCGCGCGGCCATCAGCGCTTCGTGGCCGAGACCGGCGTTGTCCGTCAGCTCGAAGTCGAAGCCGGCGGCCGTGCCGAGTTCGGGAATCGACGGCGGGTTGAACGGAATCACCATCGCGTCCTTGTAGGTCGAATAGTGCGCAAAGGTGCGGCCGATCAGCGCCTGGACCTTCTGGTTCGAACGCTGGCGCTGCTCGTACGGTTTCAGCTTCACGAACACGAGGCCCGCGTTCTGGCCGCGGCCCGCGAAGCTGAAGCCGTTGACCGTGAACACCGAGTCGACCACGTCCTTCTCCGCGGTCGTCAGGTACGTATTGATGTTGTCGAGCGTCTTGCCGGTCGTCTCCTGCGTGGAGCCGGACGGCGTCTGCACGATCATGAACATGTAGCCCTGGTCTTCATCGGGCAGGAAGGATTTCGGCAGGCGCGTAAACATCACGCCGACCGCGATGAACACGGCCAGGTAGATCACGAGCCAGCGGCCCGAGCGCCGGATCACGTGATTCACGCCGCCCGTGTAGCGATCGCGGCTGCGATCGAAGGTCCGGTTGAACCAGCCGAAGAAGCCCTTCTTCTCTTCGTGATGCCCTTGCGGAACCGGCTTCAGGATCGTCGCGCACAGTGCCGGCGTCAGGATCAGCGCGACGAGCACTGACAGCACCATCGCCGACACGATCGTCAGCGAGAACTGGCGATAGATCGCACCGACCGAGCCGCCCGAGAACGCCACCGGCACGAACACCGCCGACAGCACGAGCGCCACGCCGACCAGCGCGCCGGTGATCTGGCCCATCGCCTTGCGGGTCGCCTCCTTCGGCGACAAGCCCTCTTCCGCCATCACGCGCTCGACGTTCTCGACCACCACGATCGCATCGTCGACCAGCAGGCCGATGGCAAGCACCAGGCCGAACATCGACAGCGTGTTGATCGAGAAGCCGGCGACGCCCATGATCGCGAACGTGCCGAGCAGCACGACCGGCACCGCGATCGTCGGGATGATCGTCGCCCGCAGGTTCTGCAGGAACAGGTACATCACGAGGAACACGAGCACGATGCCCTCGATCAGCGTCTTGACCACTTCCTCGATCGACAGGCGCACGAACGGCGTCGTGTCGTACGGGTAGTGGACGACCAGACCGTGCGGGAAATACTTCGACAGCTCGTCGATCTTGGCCCGCAACGCAGTCGCGGTCGCCAGCGCATTCGCACCGGTCGCGAGCTGGATGCCGAGACCGGCCGTCGGCTGCCCCATGTATTTCGTGTCGAACGTATAGTTCTCCGAACCCAGCGCCGCGCGGCCGACGTCCTTTAGTCGAACCTGCGAGCCGTCCTGGTTGACCTTCAGCAGGATGTTGCCGAACTGCTCGGGTGTGCGCAGCAGCGTCGATTCGGTGATCGTCGCCTGCAACACCGTTCCCGGCTTCGCCGGCGTGCCGCCGATTTGGCCGCCCGCGATCTGCACGTTCTGCTGCGTGATCGCCGTCGATACGTCGATCGGCGTAAGGCCGTAGTTGGTCAGGCGGGTCGGGTCGAGCCAGATCCGCATCGAGAACTGCGAACCGAGCAGCAGTGTCTGGCCGACGCCGTTCACGCGGCTCAGCGGATCAAGCACGTGCGAGGCCACGTAGTTCGTCAGGTCCTCCTTCGACATCCTGCCGTCCTCGGAGTTGAACGCGAACCACATCAGCCAGTTGCTGCTCGACTTCGTGACCTGCATGCCGAGCTGCTGCACGACTTGCGGCAGGTTCGGCGTCGCGAGCGACAGCTTGTTCTGCACCTGCACCTGCGCGACGTCCGGATTCGTGCCCGGCGAGAAGGTCAGCGTGATCGTCGCATTGCCCGAGTCGTCGCTCGTCGACGACATGTACAGGAAGTTGTCGAGACCGCTCATCTGCTGCTCGATCACCTGCGTCACCGTGTCTTCCACCGTCTTCGCGGATGCGCCCGGGTAGTTCGCCTGGATCTGGATCGTCGGCGGTGCGATCGTCGGATACTGCGCGATCGGCATCTTGAAGATCGATGCGACGCCGGCCAGCATCAGCACGATCGCGATCACCCACGCGAAGATCGGGCGATCGATAAAGAACTTGGCCATGAAACGGACTCCCTGTTATTGCGCGGCCGACGCGGCGGCCGAACTCGCAGCAGCATTGGCGGCGGTACTCGCCGGCGTGGCACCCGCCGCTACGGCGGACGCCGCATCCGGCGCCGGCGCGAGCTGCGCCTCGACGGTCTTCACGGTCGCACCCGGGCGCACCTTTTCGCCGCCCTGCACGATCACGTGATCGCCCGCCTGCAGACCGCCTTCGACGATCCAGTTCTGACCCTGCATGCCGGTCGTCTTCAGCGGACGCGGCTCGACCTTGTTGCTGGCGTTCACCACCAGCGCGATCGCCTGCCCCTTCTGGTCGTGCGTGACGCCGATCTGCGGCACCAGGAACGCGTTCTCGTTCACGCCCTCCTCGATCCGCGCGCGCACGAACATCCCCGGCAGCAGCACGCGGCCCGGGTTCGGAAACACCGCGCGGATCGTCACCGAGCCGGTGGTCTGGTCGACCGTCACGTCCGAGAACTGCAGCTTGCCCGCTTCCGAATAGGTCTTGCCGTCTTCCAGGATCAGCGACACCTTCGCCGCGCCCGGGCCGCTCGTCTTCAGGCGCCCGCTCTGCACGTCCTGGCGCAGCTTCAGCCCTTCGAGGCTCGACTGCGTGAGGTCCACGTACACCGGATCGAGCTGCTGCACGGTCGACATCAGCGTCGCCTGGCTCGCCTGCACGTACGCGCCCGGCGTCACTTGCGAGATGCCGACGCGGCCCGTGATCGGCGACACGACATCCGTATAGCCGAGGTTGATCTGCGCGGTGTCGACCGCCGCCTTGCCGGCCGCGACGTCCGCCGCGGCCTGGCCCTGCGTGGCCACCGCGTTGTCGTAGTCCTGCTTGCTGACCGCGTTCGCGGCCACCAGCACCTTGTAGCGCGCGACCAGCGCGTTCTGCGTGACGAGGTTCGCCTGCGCCTTCGCGAGCGTCGCCTTCGCGCTGTTCAGCGCGGCGACGTACGGCGCCGGGTCGATCTTGTACAGACGCTGACCGGCCTTGACGTCGCTGCCTTCGGTGAATTCACGGCGCAGCACGATGCCGTCGACCCGCGCGCGCACCTGCGCGACGAGGAACGCGCTGGTGCGGCCCGGCAGGTCGGTGAAGACCGGTACGGCCTGCGGCTGGACGGTGACGACGCCGACTTCAGGTGTTTGCGGCGGCGGTGCCGATTCTTTTTTTCCGCAGGCAGCCAGGAAAACCGCGGCTGCCGCGACAGTGATCAAGCGGTATGGAACCCGTTCGACGCGCATGGAGCGACCTCTCACAAATAGACGACATTCAATGGGAATCACCAGATCTCCTCGCGGCCTGCATGCGCGGGCGGAATGCTCTCGCTTCCGTCCGACACGCATGCGGGCACGTGCTTCGGGTGTGCGGTGCACCCTGCGGAGCGTTCGTTTGCCGAACTGCTTCCGTAAAAAGGAACGGCGAGCCCGCGGCCCCGACGGGCACGCGTTGCCGCGGCGGCCAGCCGGGACGCTAGCGCGCGGGCCGGAACGCGGCGCCGGCGAATTCGATGAACGCGCGCGCGGCGGCCGACAGACGCGCGGCACGCACATGCGCGAGCTTCAGCGTGACGGGCGCGAGCGGGCGAACCGGTGCGATACGCACCAGCGTGCCGGCCGCCAGATCGGCGTCGACGAGATACGCGGGCAGCACCGCCGCGCCCATGCCGGCCACGGCCAGCCGTCGTGCCATCTCGAGATGGCCGACGCCCGCATTGCCGGGTGCCGAGCCCGGTCGAATCGCGGCCGCAGGGTCGTCGTCGGCCGCCGGCGGTTCGAACCGGACGGTCGTGAGATCCGGCCAGCCGCCCGATGCCGCCGCGCCGCCCTGTGCGGCGACGTAACCCGGCGCCGCGACGCGCACGGATTCGTACGCGGCCAGCGTATGCAGCGCGTGCGCACCGGATACCGGCATACCGTCGATCAGGAATGCGACGTCGATGTCCTCGGCAGTCAGGTCGACGTACGCATCGGTCAGCGTCACGGTCGGCCGCACGTCCGGAAACAGGTGCACGAAACGATCGAGCAACGCGCTCAACTGGCTGAGCCCGAACGCGACCGGCGCGGCCACGCGCAACGCCCCTTCCGGCTTGCTGCCCATCGCGACGAAACGGCCGTCGATCTCGTCGATCGCGCCCAGAATCCGCTCGACGCGCGCGAGATACAGCTCGCCGATTTCCGTCAGCGACTGGTGGCTGGTGCTGCGTTGAAGCAGGCGCGCGCCGAGCCGCGTTTCGAGCGCATCGACCAACCGGCTCGCCATCGCCGTCGACACACGCAGCCGCGTCGCCGCGCGGCGGAACCCGCCTTCTCTTGCCACCGTCACGAATGCCCGAATCGATTGAAGTTGGTCCATTTGTCCGGATTCCCCTGCGCGGACGGCTGCCGTTCCACCTGCACCCGCCGGCACGTCGCGTGCCGATCCGCATCAGCCCGGCCAATGCAGCGGCGCCGACGCCGGCCACGCCGGGCCGGTCGGCACGCTCGCGACGGGCGCGAGCCGGCATACAACGGGCACAAGCCAGCCTCGGCCGGCCCGATGTACGATCATTCGATAGCAGTCCTGAGTCTTTTCCAGCGATTCGCGGCGGCAACACGTGCGGCAGCGGCAGCGGCAGCGGCAGCGGCAGCGGCAGCGGCAGCGGCAGCGGCAGCGGCAGCGGCAGCGGCAGCGGCAGCGGATCATGCGACGGTTTTGCCTGCGTCACACGAACGCACTGGAACACATTTCTTTCAGCAGGTGCAATGGTATGAAAACCACCGGGAAATAGCTTGCCCGATCCTGCGATTGTTTTGCCTTAATTTCCGAATTTGTGCGCTGCACACCTCGCAACGACGGGCGATGCGACCACCGACCATGCAGGTCCGGATGATCGGGCTAATTTCCGACAGGTTTGGGCAATCCGGCGCACGCAACTGGTCGTACGATGTGACCGCCGTGCCGGCGCCCCTGCCTGTTTCTCGACGGGGAATCGCCGCCGCGCACCTCGCCTCGCTCACTCCGCCATCCGCTCACGCAACATGGAAACCGACGCCCGAACGCCACCGCAACCGCGCCCCCTGCCCGATCACGCCCCGCGGTCGCCGGCACGGCCGCACGCGGCCCGGCTCGCGGCGTTGATCGCCGCCTACGCGCCGCACGACGGGTGGTTCGACCTCCCGGTGCGCGGCATGCGCATCTCACGCGCGTCCGGCGCGCCGGCGCAGTGGAACCACGGCGTGCACCACGCGTGCATGAGCATCGTCGGGCAAGGCGCGAAGTCGATGCGGGTCGGCGACGACACCTACACGATCGACGAAGCGCGGATGCTGGTCGCGACGGCCGACGTGCCCGTCACCGGCCGCGTGACGCGCGCAACGCCCGCCGAGCCGTTCCTTTACGCGCAGCTCGAACTCGATCCTGCGCGCATCGCCGCGCTCACGCCACGCGTGTTCCCGCGCGGGTTGCCGAAAACCGTCGACTGCGGCGCGCTCGACACGCACGACGCGACGCCGGAAATCGTCGACGCCGTCGCGCGGCTGATGCAGTTGATGGCGCAACCGGTCGAGCTCGACCTGCTCGCGCCGCTGATCGTCGACGAAATCCTCATTCGGCTGCTGTGCGGTCCGTCGGGTGCACGCGTCGCGCAGGTTGGCGAGGCCGGTTCGACGGCGCAGCGCATTTCGCGCGCGGTCGCGTGGATTCGCGACCACTACCGCGATCCGATGACGGTCGACTCGCTCGCGCGGCAGGTCGACATGAGCCCGTCGACTTTTCATCACCACTTCCGTGCGGTCACGTCGATGAGCCCGTTGCAATGCCAGAAGGTGCTGCGACTGCAGGAGGCGCGCCGCCTGATGTGCCTGTCGGCGATGGATGCGCGGCAAGCGTGCCGCAGCGTGGGCTACGTCAGCGCGTCGCAGTTCAGCCGCGAATACGCGCGGCTGTTCGGCGACGCGCCGGGCCGCGACGTCGCGAGGCTGCGAGGCGAAGCGGTGCCGCTGTCGCGCGTCGCGCCATAAGCCGCTTCACGCGGGCCGTATGCGCGTGCGTGCCCCGCCCTTCTTCCCGCTCTCATTCGCCCGTTCGGCCAGCACGGCTTCGTCGATGCACGGGCGAAGTATTCGGCCGACGACGTGGGCACCACGCTGTCGCGAAACAAAAGATACAGGTGGCGAGCCGGGTGTGCGCCAATAGCCAGCGCCGCCATAAAATATAGGAATACGTATTATTTAAGCTAGTAAGGATCGGTATGCGGCGCTCGCGCACCGCACCATGCCTGAATCAGGAATTGCGTGACGCGCAGGACGCGGTCACCGCAGCCTCGTCGGCGGCCAGCAACTCGGGCACGCATTCGCGCAGGAAATCGACGAACGTGCGGATCTTCGCGTCGAGATACTGACGCGACGCGTACAGCGTATAGACCGTCAGCTTCTGCAACCGGTATTCGGGCAGCACGCGCACCAGCGCACCGCTCGCGAGCCCGGGCAGGGCGGCCGGGATCGGCAGCGAGCCGATCCCGAGGCCGGCACGCAGCGCGGCGCCAAGCGCTTCGGCGATGTTTACCTGGAAATCCGGCAACGGCAGCTCGAACGTTTCACGACCATTGGGGCCGTCGAGATGCCAGCGGTCCCGCGGAAAGAGCGACGTGACGATCTGCAGGCACGCATGACCTTCGAGGTCGCTCACCGTGTGCGGCGTACCCCGCGCCTTCAGGTACGCGGGTGACGCGCACAGCACGCTGCCCACGTCACCGAGCCGCTGCGACACGAGCCCTGAATCGGGCAGTTCGGTCGTGCTCAACTGCAGCGATACGTCGTAGCCTTCGTCGATGATGTCGGGCACGTGCTGCGACAGCGTCAGCTCGACCGCGACCGACGGATAACGCTCACGGTAGCGCACGACCGCGGGCACCACGTAGGACTGGCCGAAACTCGTCGTCGCGTGAACGTGCAGCCGCCCCGACGGTTTCGCCTGTGCGTCGGCCGCCTCGGCTTCCGCTTCGTCGATATAGCCGAGGATCCGCTGGCAGCGGTCGAGATAGCGCTGCCCGGCGTCGGTCAGCGCAATGCGGCGCGTGCTGCGGTTGAGCAGGCGCGTGCGCAGATGCGTTTCGAGTTGTGCGACCGAACGCGATGCGTAGGCCGTCGTGATGTCCAGGCGATGGGCCGCGCTCGTGAAACTGCCCTCCTCCGCAACCCGGACGAAAATGCGCATCATCTGTAACGTGTCCATCGACCTGTCCCCGGGATTGAGATCACGTCGCGCCGCCGTGCGGCCTGGGTGCCGGCGGCTCCGGCACAGGCCGGTCTGGCGCGAATTGTGCGGAACAGTACAGCAGCGCTGCAGGCGTGTCCAGTTCGCCGTACGCGGCGTAATCCGGATGCCGAATCGTGCCGTGGAATCGCTTGTCGCATGGCATCCGGGCCGCGCGTGCACGCACCCGAGCATCAACGGGCATTGGGCATCGGGCCGGCAAAAACGCCCCGCCGGCCGCGATGCCGCGGCGCAATTTACGCCCTCCCCGTTTCGCGCGTCACGCAGCGGCCGCCACGTCGAAAGGATTGCGCAACACGATCGTGTCGTCACGCTCCGCACCGGTCGTGATCATCGACACCGGTGCGCCCGCGACCGCTTCGACGCGCGCGATGAAATCCTGAGCGGCGCGCGGCAGCGCCGCGCGCTCGCGCACGCCCTTCACGGTGCCATGCCAGCCGTCGAATCTTTCGTATACAGGCTTCGCGCGCGCCTGCGCATCGAGACTCACAGGCAGATGGTCGACACGCGCACCGTCGAGTTCGTAACCGACGCACAGCGCGATGGACTCGAAGCCGTCGAGCACGTCGAGCTTCGTGATTGCGAGCGAATCGATGCCCGAGATCCTGACGGCCTGACGCAGTTGTGCGGCATCGAGCCAGCCGCAGCGTCGCGGCCGGCCGGTATTGACACCGAATTCCTGCCCGCGCGCGCGCAGCGCTTCGCCGGTGACGTCGTTCAGCTCCGTGAGGAACGGGCCGCCGCCGACACGCGTCGCATACGCCTTGGTCACGCCCAGCACATGGCCGAGCTTCGACGCGCCCAGGCCGGTGCCGGCCGCGGCGGCCGACGCCACGGTGCCCGACGACGTCACGAACGGGTACGTGCCCCAGTCGATATCCAGCATCACGGCCTGCGAACCCTCGAACAGGATGCGCTCGCCGCGATCGGTCGCGTCGTTCAGATCGGCCCAGACAGGGCGCACGAACGGCAGGATCTTCGGCGCGAGGCCGACCAGCGTCGCCAGCATCGCGTCGCGGTCGTATTCGTCGAGCCCCAGGCCCCGGAACCACGCGTTGTGATGATCGACGAGCACGTCGAGCTTGGCGGCAAGCCGGCCAGGCTCCGCGAGATCGCCGACGCGCAGACCGCGGCGCCCGACCTTGTCCTCGTAGGCCGGCCCGATCCCGCGCAGCGTGGTGCCGATTGGTTCGCGGCGCTGGCGCTCCTGCGCCTGGTCGATTGCGCGGTGAATCGGCAACACCAGCGTCGCGTTCTCGGCGATCGACAGATTGTCCGGCGTCACCAACAGCCCGAGCCCGGCCATCCGCCCGATTTCCGCGAGCAGCGCTTCCGGATCGAGCGCGACGCCGTTGCCGATCACGCCGCGCTTGCCGCGCACGATGCCGCTCGGCAGCAGCGCGAGCTTGTACGTCTTGTCGCCGACGACCAGCGTATGGCCCGCGTTGTGGCCGCCGTTGTAGCGCGCAACGAGATCGGCCTGGGCCGCCAGCCAGTCCACGACGCGCCCCTTGCCCTCGTCGCCCCATTGGGCGCCTACTACCACCACGTTCGGCATGCTCCGCACTCCATGTGAGAAATTCAGACACTCGTTCGGCCGTGCCGGCCGTTTGTGTGCCATATTGGCGGAGCTGGATCGCCCGATCAAACGATTAAACCTGAACCTTCGTGTGAGTAAAAATCACGCGAAACGAAGCAATGGCCCGACGACTTCCCCCGTTGAATTCGCTGCGCGCGTTCGAAGCCGCCGCGCGGCTCGGCAGTTTCACGCTGGCCGCCGACGAGCTGTGCGTGACGCACGGCGCGATCAGCCGGCACGTGCAGCAACTGGAGGCGTGGCTCGGGCGGCCGCTGTTCGAACGCCACAACCGGCGCGTCGAGCTGACCGACGCCGGCCGTGCGTATCTCGCCGAGGTCGGCGCATCGTTGGACCGGATCGCGCTCGCCACCGCGCAACACTTCGGTCACGCGCAGCAGCGCGTGCTGCGCGTCAGCGCGCCCGCGACGTTTTCGCTACGCTGGCTCGTGCCGAAGCTGTCATCGTTCCAGGTCGCCCATCCGGCCATCGAGGTGCGGTTGTCGACGTCGAACGAGCCGATCGAGAAATTGCGCGACAAGGTCGACCTGATCGTTCGCGGCGGCCCGCAAGCCGTCGACGGTTACGTTGCCGAGGAATTCCTGTCGGAAGTTCGGCTGCCGGTGTGTGCGCCGAAGCTGCTGGAGGGACGGCCGCTGGACACGCCGGCCGATCTCGCGGGCTTCACGCTGCTGCACGCGGCCACCTATCCCGGCATGTGGCCCGAGTGGCTCGCGGCGGCCGGGCATCCGAATCTTGCACCGCGGCACTCGCTCACGCTCGAGCATTTCTACCTGACGCTGCAAGGCGCGCTCGACGGGCTGGGCGTCGCCATGGGACCGATCGCGCTCGTCGCCGACGATATCGCCGAAGGGCGGCTCGTGCAGCCGTTCAGCGAACCGGCGCTGCCGCCGTGGCGCTACTTCACGTACGTCGCGTCCGCGCGGGCAAACGACGATGCCGTGCGTGCATTCAAGGACTGGCTGAAAACGACGGGGAACGCGACCGCGCGGGACGGACGGCACTGACCGCGTCGAGGAGTCGGTCGTGCGTAACGAGAAAGGCAGGATTCCGAATCAAACAACGGAAATTCACGGAACGTGATTTCAGGCGTGCACCGCGTGATCGTGATGCACACGGCAAGGCGCGGCTCACACCGCGCCTTGCCGTCGGACGACGCTTACTGGCTTGCTGCAGCGCCGGCTTTCTTCTCCGCGTTCTGCAGGTTCTGCGGATAGTTCGGATCATTGGCCGCCGGCTTGTAACCGGCATCTTCGAGTTTCTTCAGCTCGGCGGTGTTCTTCGCACGAGCAGCCTTGCGCTCGGCCTTGCGTTTGGCCCTGGCCGCCTTGCGTGCTTCGCTCTTCGCTGCCTTCGCATCCTGTGCGGCAGGCGCGCTGGCGGCGTCGGTCTGTGCAAACGCGGGAGCTGCCGAGCCGAACAGGAAAGCGGCTGCGGTAGCAGCCAGCGCGAGTTTTCTGATCTGGATTTGCATCGCTGAACTCTCTTTTTTGATGACTATCACGGATTGAACAACCATCGAGATACCGCCCCTGTCCTGATCGGTTGTCATGTCGCGATCAGGACCTGTGCATCATAACCGTGTCGCGAAAAATGTGGCGTGAACGTGATGACGGAATCGGGATACATGTATGGGAGAAGATGGGGCTCCGCACCGGCGTCATGTGCTAGAGACCGCGACGCTTATCGCCCGGTACGGGAACGGCGACGGATTGGGCACGCACGATAGGCCGCTGTTTCACAGGTGGTGATGTCGACATGCTCATCCATGATCCCCGCAGCAGCAGTCGATCTGTGCGTCACGTTGCCATTCGACGCGGCTCGAGCGACGGTTCCTCCCATAAACGGTCACGATTCGGTTCGACGCGCCGTGATGTTGGCGGTCACCTGTGGCTTGGGTGACCTGTCGAGGTGAAGGTCGTCATTGACGGGTACGTATGACGAAAAGCCGAACACTGTGTGGTGAAGACGTCGATCGGCGTCACTTCACGCATGCGTCGAGAAAGCGCAAGCGACTGTGCTTGCGGGTACATCACACCTCGAGCTTTGCCACAGACTTTTTATTTGATCGCTTAGGTGGCCCGCCCGTTGAGCGGTATCGCGATCGACACGGTTTGCCGAACCCAGTGCGGTACCGAAAGGTGAGCCTTTCCGGGAGCCACTTGCGATTTGGCGACGGTGAGCTTCGTCATAGACCGGATCTTCACGTCGGCTCGGAACGATTTTCGGATCGGTCCTGGAGCCGGCGACCTGTGCGGAAGGTGTTCGCCATGACGATCGCTCGCGGTCGGTCGTGCGGCTTTTGGCGGCTTGCCAGAGCCACAGTGCGACGGCTCGGTTGGTCCAAAGGTAGAAAATCGGGAGGCCGCCGCGTGGACACGCAGTCCGGGACGATTGCCTCTGCGCACAGTCCACAGGCTGAATTTGTTCGAAACATGCCGGCTGGCGACCGGTAAAAAGTTGTCCACGGACGCGGGATCACGAGGACAAAAATCCACTCGCCCGCAATCCACGATGATTTCGAACTGCTGCCGGCGATTCCGAAGACGGCCACCGCGGTGGCCACGGACCTGCTCTGTCGGCCAAACGCAAGTGCGCGGGTAATCAGGAAGTGGATTCGTCGATCCCATAAACGGGAACCTGTACGCCGAATCGGAGGATTTCCTCGTGGTTTCCTCCCATAGGTTTCTACGTTTCGGCGTTTGTGAGTAGGCACTCACCCCTCCGGAAAGCCTTGTCGGGCCTGAAACCCTCGCAGGACAGGGTCCCAATCTCAGGTTCTGCACGGCTGGATCAGTCGTTCCGCGCGTTTTCCGTACCACAGACGGCTACCGTAGGTAGCGGTTTATGGGGTTCGTCTTTCTGTGGGAGCACACGTGTGTTTACATCTTTTGTAAACCACGTTTACTTCTTTAACTACTTTTAGACGGCTCACAGCCTTGTGCCACAAGGGTTTGAGCGGTGTTCGGTACCCATTTATGGGAGCACAGGTGGAAGGGTCTGGGGTTTCAGGTCTGTGGATTTGGGGAATGGGGTACCGAGTTGTGGGGATTGGGGGTTGTGGATATGGGGCGAGCGTACCCGGTTATGGGAAATCGGTCGTAAATCGCGCTGGGTAGTCGTCTATGGGGATGCTTGAGGGTAGCCTTTTATGGGGCGTTTTTCTCGATCCATGAGTCCCCCAAGGCACAGCGATTTTCTTTGGGTAGCCAGTTATGGGGTATCTCGAAGGTACCTTTTTATGGGAACCTGCTCGGGTCGATTGGCTGAAATTCACGGTGGTGTTCCGGAAACCTTTCCCATGGACTGGATCGTTGGAGCATAAAGGTTACCTGCTATGGGGGAAATGGCAGGTTGCCATTTATGGGAGCGATTTCCGCGGGCGGGATCGAAAACAATGAAATCGATGACGCTGAAAGGTACCCTCCTGTGGGAATCGATGAAGGTAGCAAGTTATGGGAGGAAAAACGTGCTGTGCTGCAGGGCACCACGAATTCCGCCGACGATCTCGATTGCGGTCGATTGTCTCCCATGGATGGTTACCTTCGTTGGGGGCAAATCTCGTGCCGGGTTTCGGTGTCCGGACACGAAAGGTAGCGGCTTTTGGGAAGCATTTTTTTCCAAAGGTAGATGGATATGGGGCTCCTTGCAAATCAAATAATCGAAATTTCCCCTTTTTTATCTGATAGTTAGACGTGATAGTGAAAGTGATACTGGAGCAATGACGTTGCTCCCGGACGAGAAAAGGTATAAAGTCTGCTATCAACAAGGTCACCTTATCCGGACATCACGATGCCGCGCAAGCCCGCAAGCAAAGGCTCAGACAAACAGGTTTCACTGTTTCAGACACCCGAGCCTCCCGACTTGCTGCGCAAGGCGGTCCAGGCGATCCATATCGCGCCCAAGTCCGGAAAGATCGGGCTGCAGCAGCGCAAGATGTTCAGCTCGCTGATCAAAAACGCACTTCGGCAGGAGGCGTTCGAGCCTGGCCGGACCAGCTTCTCGATCTCGATCGCGTCGCTTTCGCACGAAAGCGGGCTGAACAGCAACAACACGAAGTACGTGAAGGACACGGTCAACTCGCTGATCAGTACCGTCGTCAACTGGGACTACCTGGCCGCGGACCGTTCGACGGTCTGGAAAGCGTCGGGCCTGCTCGCCGGCGCGGAGCTCGAGCAATCGGTGCTGAAGTACAGTTTCTCGGACCAGATTCGCAGCGAACTGCTGAACCCCGAAATCTACGCGCTGATCGATATGCGGATCGCTCGCGAATTCCGGCGGTCGCACTCGCTCGCCCTGTGGGAAAACACGGTGCGCTACGAAGGGATCGGCATCACCGCAAAGATCCCGCTGCCGAAATTCCGTGACCTCATTCTCGGCCAGGACAAGGCGTCGCAGTCGTACAAGGAATACAAGCTGTTCAAGAGCAAGGTCCTGGTGCCGTGCATTCAGGAGGTGAACGAAGTATCGGATCACACGCTCGAGCTGATCGAACACAAGTCCGGCCGCAGCGTGGAAGCCGTGCAGTTCAAGGTGACGCGCAAGCAGAGCGCCGATACGGTGGAAGACGGCGACGTCAAGAACGAAGCGCTGGTCGAGGAAGTCGCCAAGTTCGGCATTCCGCGTTCGGAAGCGCGCCGGCTGATCACGCAATACGGCGTGCAGCGCATCAAGGCGGCGATCGCCTATACGCTCAATCGGACAACGAAGAAGAATGCGGCGCCGGTCGACAACGTGGCCGCGTATTTCCGCAAGGCGCTGACGCACGGCTATACGCTGGCAGACGGGCAGGGAACCGAGGCGGTCGCACCGGCGAAGGAATCCGCGCAGAGCAAGCAGGAGCAGATTCGCGACAAGTATCTGGCGGCGAAGGTCGAGGAAGCCGGCGCGTATTTCCGCGAACTGGAGATCGATGACCAGACCAAGCTGCTCGAACGCTACAACGAGACGGTAGTGGGCTCGAAGGACCTGACGCTGTCGCCGAAGAAGAAGGCGAGCAAGCTCGCGCAGACCAGCTTCTTCCGATGGCTGGCACTGGATACCTGGGGCGAACCGACCTCGGACGACCTGCTGGAATTCCTGCTCAAAAGCAGTCTCGCAGGCAACTGATCCAGGCCTCGCAGCCGAGCTGCATCGCGCGCCGGACTTTGCGGTCGTCCGGCTTCGCGGTGCAACGCGGATGCGAGGCCTTCTGCTTTGGGCGCGTTAGTTACTTTTGCGCGGCCGTCGCCAGCTCGGCGACGTAAGCATCGATGACGATCTTGAGCTGGTCGGCAAGCGCCTCCTGATGGGACGCGTCGACGCCCTTGAGCTGCAGATCGAGACGGCCGTCCGGGTAGGTCTTCAACTGGCCGATCGCGCGCGATTCGAGCGCGAAGTCGTGACGGACGCTGTAGCGCGTGCGGCCCGTTTTCTTGTTGCCGTCGCTCTGCGCACGCAGGAAATTCTCGAGATCGCGGACCGATTTTTTCCGGTCGATCACGGCCGTCAGCAGCCGGTCGGCCGTCGGTTCGCCCAGGCGTTCGAAAATCAGCTTCAGAAAGTACGCCGCCTGCAGGCCGACCACGTCGTTCGCGCCGGCCATCCGCTCCAGCAGCGTGTTGGGCAGTGCGTTGAGCGACAGCGTCTTGCTGATCGATGCCTTGTCCTTGCCGATCTTTTCCGCCAGCGTGTTCTGGTCGGAAAAGACCTTTTCGTCGAGGAGGCGCTTCCACGCAACCGCGTCGTCGAAGATCGTCTGGCGTTCGTGGTCGTGGTTCGCGCGATACGCGATCGTATAGAGCTGCTCGGGCGTGTGGTCCGTGCGGAACGTGGCGTTGATGGTCTCGTCGCCGTTGATGCTCGTCGCCCGCAGCCGGCGTTGCCCGTCGATCACGACGAGCTTGCCGGGAAACTCGGGAAGCCGCGTGACCTTGATCGGCTCGATCTGCCCTTCCCGTTTCAACGTCAGCGCGAGTTCGTGCAGGCTCGACTCCGAGTAGAACACGCGCGGGTTGAACGGATTCGGGATGCAGTCCTTGACCAGCACCTTCTGAGGTGCGCCAAGATCTGGCGTCCCGGCGGGCGTGACTGCGGGGGGCGTGCCAGCAGGCGTCGCCTCGGCGGCAACATTTGCAACGGCCGCGGGTTCGGGCAGCCGCGTTTCGAGGGCCGCATTTTCCTGCGCGAGTCCGCGCAACAGGCCGGCAGCGAGGTGCAGGTTGCCGGTGGGTTTCTTGTCTTTCGAAGTGTCCTTAGCCATGGGCGGCTCCGGTAGCGCGCGTCGACGCGATGTATTGGGCCATTTCCGTGACCAGCTTTTCGATTTCCGCGCGGGCCTCTTTCAGGCCCTTCAGGTATCGATTGTGGTGGTGGATCGTGGTGCCGAGCGCGAATGTCTGACGATAGACCTCGCGTTGCGCGATCTGGCTGTCGAGCAGATGCTCCCCTATTTCTTCAGCCCTTAGAATTTTTAAAATTTCTTCACGCATTTTAGTTTTTCCATTGACGCTATTCAGCATTAATGCGGAAGAAAGATTAGGGTTTCGAACGGCGCGCATCGATTCGATCATACGGATCATCGCGACGGTGCTGTACAGGTCGGCCGGCGACGGCGACAGCGGCACCAGGCAAAAGTCGGCGACTTCAAGGACGGATGCGATGCGCGGATCTTCGAGGTTGCCGGGACAGTCGACGACGATCACGTCGAAGTTCGCATCCTGCTTCTTGATCTCGCCACCAATGCCGCGGCCGGCGGGCGCCAGCGAAAGGACCGTCATCGGCAGGGTGTTCTCGCCACTCGTGACCCAGCGGACAGATGTGCCTTGAGGGTCGGCATCGATCAACGCGACTTTGTTGCCGCCGGCCTCGAACGCGGCCGCGATGTTGACGGAGATGGTTGTCTTCCCAGTCCCACCTTTTTGATTACTGACGGCGATCTTGAAAGCCATTAAATTCCTCCAAGGAGTTTTGCATAATATATGTAGTTATTGGCAAAATGTCCAGAAAAGCATTCGATGCAATGCATATCTTGACGGTCTATGTGGTTGTCACGTGACAAGTAGGCCAAATGGTCTATTTGCTATCAACAAAAATGTTCTAGTAAAAATATAACTTTCGATCGCTTCACCAATGCGATCACTAGAGCCAGGAAAAGATTTGCTCGGTTTCATGTCGACGATAAGACGCAGCGTGAAAACCGGCTGCCGCGACAGATCTCCATCTCTCGCTTTACTCGTAGCGATTTCGATTGGTTAGGATCTTGGACATCGAAGAAGCATCCAGTTGTCACGTGACAAGTCGCTGGAAATCGGTCCCGGGCATCGCGGTACATCGCCAGGAGGTTTCTGACCAGGCCCTGGTGTCGACCCTCGACTATTCCATTTCTATATCCGATATTCGGCTCTTGACCTTGCTCGACTATCTGATGAGGCGAGTTGTCACGTGACAACCAAAACTCCTGACTTGGCCGCTTGATGGATTGATCGAGAGAAGCCGCTCAGGTATCACCGTGAGCAAGCGCCTGAGGATGGCGAGTTATGGAGAGCGGCTTATCGCTCTGAACGAACCGCTGCTGACTCCCTGCTCAAACGCGCACTTGCCCTTGCATGAGTCCTTGGGACTGCCTGGAATAATATGGATCCGTTGCAGGTGTATCGAATGTCAGTGATATGTCCCCATTTATTTGGGGGGCTCTACGTGGTTTCGTTTCGTCCGCCAGTCGGCAGGGGAGGGGTGTGGTCTCGTCGAACGCCGGTGTTGCCGTCAATGCATCCCGGCGCGCATCTGCGACCGCGACACCGAGAAACCGGCTGAATAGGTGAGAATTCACGCGCCAAACGGCGCGTGACAACGCAGGCGGATCGTGTCGTGAAACATTTTCGAGAAACGGGGTATTCTTGGAAATCCTTGTCTGGCAATGGCTTGCGCCACATTCTTCATGTTGTTTCACGCAAAATGAACGAAATGGCTCGTGGAAATGGGGGCGCATGGCGTTTCCGTCTGCCGTTGCCATCGATGCACAGATGATCGATACAAAATGTATCTTTTGATACGTAATTTGTGGTTGATGAAATGCTTTTGGGTGACCCAGGCCTGCGGGCGGCGGATTCGTTGCTAGTCGTGGTCAGCTTGAGATCATGTCGACACTCTGGCCCGACGCGCAGTGCTGATATTCAACGCGAGTTGTCACGTGACAACGCGTCATGTCAGTCGCACGATTTGGTGATGCGTGGCGCCTCGAGAGAAGTCGGTAGATGGGCATATGCGCCCAAGGACCAGAATGCTGAAACAGGCACCGCGGTTGTTGGGAGGGGAAGCCCAGATACCTTCAGAAAGGGGTGAGTGACCGCGAGTCCGCCACGGGTCCGGCTATGGGTGCAGGATGCGCCTCCCGCGAGCGCGATCGTTGTCACGCGCAAGACAGCCAAGAGAGTTCCCCGGACAGATGTTGAGCAATTTGATCCTGAGTGGGCACGACGCGCGCATTCTGTCGCGCTCCCCCGATTCAACCGGCTCAATCAAATACGGGTGAAGCCGATACTGGTGTTCCGCGGATTCGGCCAAAACGGAGCACCCGCCTCTCTTCTCCCCCCATCATTGCCCGCGATCAATAACTTGCTGCGATCGACAGAACGACATCCATCCCGCCGCGCAGGTTATCGATATCTCGCCGTGGTGAATTGCCGAACAACCGGCTGTATTCCCGATTGAACTGGGTCGGGCTCGCATACCCGACCCTGAACGATGCCGATGCGGCGTCGAGTCGCTCGGACAGCATCAGCCGACGTGCCTCGTTGAGCCGAATCCATTTCTGGTACTGCAGCGGACTCATGCCCGTGAGCTGGCGGAAGTGGTGATGGAACGTCGAACTGCTCATCTGGACTTGCGCTGCGAGATCGTCGACTCGCAGCGACTCGTCATAGTGGGCACGCAACCACCGGATCGCACGTGACACGCGGTTGCCCTGGCTGCCGGCAGACGCGATCTGACGCAGACGAACGCCCTGGTCGCTCGTCAGCAGGCGATAGTAGATTTCCCGCTCGACATACGGGGCGAGAACGGGAATGGCGTTCGGGTCGTCCAGTAACGCCAGCAAGCGGTTCAGTGCATCGTACAGCGATTCGGTCATGTCGCCGACGACGAGGCCGCGGCCCACGGGGGCTTCGTCGCGATCTGGTGCGACCTGCATCATCAATTCCGTCAGGACACGGAAATCGAGCTTGAGACCGATCCCGAGAAACGGCTTCTCGTGGCTGGCCTCGATGACCTGGGTCGAACCAGGCAAATCGAGCGACGTGATCAGAAAGCGGTTGGCGTCGTAGATGTAGGCGTCGCCGCTCTGAATGACCCGCTTCGTGCCCTGAACGACAAGACCGAAGCTCGGCTCGACCATGCAGTCCATCGGCTGAGTCGGCGCTTCCCGGCGGTGGAAGCTCAGGTTCGGAATGGGCGTGGTGACGTGGTCGGCGCCTTCGGTCCACTTCGAGACACGTGCCGCGAGCGTTTGCCGCAGAGCGCACATGGGGCTGCGGCCGGCTGGTCGTTGATCTGCACCGTCGAATGAAGCGACGGCGACGTCGTCGTCTCGTTGGCCGGGGGTATATTGGACGGGTGCCGGATGCATGACTTCTCTATTCAGGTAATCGGGGGCGGGCAGGCCGCCGATATGCAGATGCTCCGGCAACGCATGCGCCATCCGGAATCGCGGCATGGCCGCATTGCCGGAAAGCGCAACGATCGGTGGAGCGGCTACTTCGTCGCCTGCGACGCGCAAAGTTGCCAGCGGCGCGATTTCGTTGCCGGCGCCGTCGCATGCTCGTCGACCGTGCGCCACCACCGCTCGCCGCGATGCGGTGCGTCGAGATCGAGGCGCTCACCGATCCTGGGCGTCGACAACTCGATGCCACGCACGAGCGCCAGCGCCGTGACCCGCTCGAACGGTTCCTGCCAGCGATGCATTGCAAGATCGAACGTGCCGTTATGGATCGGGACCAGCCAGCGTCCGCGCAAATCGATATGCGCCTGCACGGTTTCTTCCGGCTGCATGTGCACGTACGGCCATTGCGCATCATAGGCGCCTGTTTCGATCAGCGTCACGTCGAACGGTCCGAGGCGCTCGCCGATCGTCCGGAACCCGTCGAAGTAACCGGTGTCGCCGCTGAAGAACATGCGCAGGTCGTCGTCGACGATGACCCACGACGCCCACAGCGTGCTGTTGCCGTCGAACAGGCTGCGCCCGGAAAAGTGCTGCGCGGGTGTCGCCGTCAACGTCAGGCCGGCCACATCGACACTCTGCCACCAGTCGAGCTGACGAACTTTCCTTGCGTCGATGCCCCATTCGATCAGGCGGTCGCCGACGCCCAGCGTGGTCACGAACACATCGGTGGTTGCGGCAAGCGCCAGCATCGTATCGCGGTCGAGGTGATCGTAGTGATCATGCGAGAGGATCACACCGCGCAGCGGCGGGAGATCGTCAAGCGCGATCGGCGGGGCATGAAAGCGCTTGGGGCCGATGCGTCGGAACGGCGACGCACGCTCGGCGAATACGGGATCGGTCAGCCAGAATTCGCCGCGCAGCTTGAGCAGCAGCGTCGAATGGCCGAGCCGGTACAGGCTGCGATCGGGGGCGGCATCGAGCGTCGCGCGAGTCAGCGTATCGACGGGCACGGGGCCGGTGGGTACGGTGTTGCGCGGCTTGTTGACCAGCATGTTCCACGCGATCCCGAGTGTCTTGCTGAATCCTTCGACAGGACGCGGCGCGACATTGGTGAAACGCTCGCCGTTGTGCTGCGGCGACCCGCCGGACAGCGCGCGGCCCCGCCGGGCGGCGGCGAAACCCAGAATACGGTGAATCAGAACGAGAGGCGATGCCATGTCGGGGCGTCCGGAGAATAAAGTACACTAAACAGTGTAGTTTATTTTTTGGATAAGTAAACTGCCCGATGTAAAATTTTCGTATGGAAACCAGCACTCCCCCCTTGCGCCTGACCGATCGAAAGCGCGCGGCCATCGTCGATGCGGCGATCGAGGAATTTCTCGCGGCAGGCTACGACGCGACCAGCATGGATCGTATCGCTGCGCGCGCGGACGTCTCGAAGCGCACGGTCTACAACCACTTCCCGGGCAAGGAAACGCTGTTCGCGGCGATCCTGCACAAGCTGTGGGAAGCGACGCAGACCGGCAGCTCGCCGACCTATCGCGCCGACGTGCCGCTGCGCGAGCAACTGCTCGCGTTGTTGGACCGCAAGTTGCGCTTGCTGAACGATGAAGCGTTTCTCGCACTCGCGCGCGTGGCGATCGGGGCGGCGATCCATTCGCCGGATCGCGCGCGCGACATGGTCGAGCGTCTCGGCGAGCGCGAGGAAGACGTGACGGTCTGGGTGCGTGCGGCCGCGGCGGCCGGCCGCCTGTCGGTCACCGATCCGGTGTTCGCCGCGCACCAGTTGCATGGCGTCGTGAAGGCATTTGCGTTCTGGCCGCAGATCACGATGGGTCAGCCGCCGCTCACGGCGCAGGAGCAACGGAAAGTCGCGGAGTCCGCGGCCGACATGTTTCTCGCGTACTACACGCGGCCGGATGAC
Organism: Burkholderia sp. Tr-20355; assembly: GCF_017104685.1. Classification (NCBI taxonomy): domain Bacteria; kingdom Pseudomonadati; phylum Pseudomonadota; class Betaproteobacteria; order Burkholderiales; family Burkholderiaceae; genus Burkholderia; species Burkholderia sp. Tr-20355. The sequence continues at coordinate 36,888 of NZ_JAAGPK010000060.1, forward strand.
GGCGATGCCGTGCGCGCCACACCGGACTGACCGTGCGTCGGGATGCTCTGCGCACAGCGAAGCCGGCGCACCCGAAGCCGAACGCGAGCAACTACCCATGAAGACGCTGTTGATCGTCTATCACACGATGACCGGGGGCACGCAACAGATGGCCGAAGCGGCTGCCGGCGCGGCGCGCGAGCAACCCGGCATCGACGTCAGGCTGCAGCGCGCGGATGCGACGAGCGCGGACGACGTGCTGGCCGCCGACGCATACCTGTTCGCGACGCCGGAGAATCTCGCGGCGATGTCCGGGCTGATGAAGGACTTCTTCGACCGCTGCTACTACGCGGCGCTCGATCGCGTGAACGGCCGTCCGTATGCGGCAATGATCTGCGCGGGAAGCGACGGACAGAACGCGTTGCGCCAGATCGACCGGATCGCGACCGGATGGCGGCTGAAGAACGTGGCGCCCGGGCTGATCGTCTGTACCCACGCGCAGACAACGGAGCGCATCCTCGCGGCGAAGACGATCGACGGCGACGATCTCGCACGCTGCGCGGAACTGGGTGCGGGTCTTGCCGCGGGACTCGCACTGGGCGTCTTTTGACGGCGTTGTGGTTGTGGCGATTTGCGGCGCGGGTCGTGCGGACGCACAACCGGTCGAATACCGAAACCCTAGCCGTCTTTTGCCGTTGACGAAGGCCGATGGTATTCGGGCCAAAGACGTTTCACGAGATCGCGCGAGGCGCTGTACGCGTGGCAGCTGTCGATCTTGAGCGGCTTTCCTTCGCTGTCGCGGTAGTCCAGCGACGAGCGCCGCATGCCGACCATCGTCTGATAGGCGGTGGTGGCAATCGGGCCGAGCAATTCCTTCAAGTGCGTGCACGTGTCGCAGGACGGCAGGCGCTTGCGAACCTCGCTGTTCCAGCCGGCGCCGATGCTCAGGCCGACGAGCACCTGCAGCGAGTCGCCGCCGCCCGGACACTGCGCATAGGGATGCGAGCGAATGAACGTGGATATCGCGCGAACGACCATGTCGGCGTCGAAGACGAGCGTCACGCCGAGGTCGTGGATCGGCGACAGCGCCGCGACCGTTCGCGTACCGCCCGGTGGCGTGAAATCGCTGGTCTTGCGGTCCGCGAGGCAGGCCGTCACTTCGAACAGGCCGTCGCTGCGCCGATAGCCGCGCATGTCGATGTGCCGATGGTGAATTTCCTCGCGCGTGATGCCGTCGTGCGCGATGTCGTGTCGGGGAACCATGTATCCGCTCCGTTTCGTACAACCGGTTCTTTTCGCAGGCAAAGGAGAACATCGCCGGTTGATCGGGCGTGCAGCGAAACGGACCGAGATGCGCTGCCGACGACGTCAATCCGGCCATACTACGCATTTTCCGGCATCTTCGTACACGACGAGATCGATGCGAACGCAACGAATCGAGGGGGCGTCCGGTGCGGCCGCGGGCTGTCGGACGGCCTGTCGCGTGACGTTGGCAGGACGCGCGTCACGCGGAATGCCGCACGGGAGAGGCGGGCCGCTGCCGAAGCCGGGCCGGGTTTCGGCCCGATTTCCGTGACGTCCTCGAATGGCGTGACATCCGGGAGCGTATCCATATAATGCGCAACATGACCGCGCGGACGCCTTTCCGGCCTCCGGGGGCGGGCAAATGCAGACCGGCGAGTCAACCGGCCACCGCGCGTACCGGTATACTTCCACCCCTGCCTTGTCCGGCATCGTGGCCGGGTGCCTGAAAACAGCGTGGCGTGCGCGATGCGGCCCCATAGTGTCCCGCATCGGCGGCAGACGGGCCGTCCGCACGGCGGCGAGCTTTCGAGCCGCGCGGCATGGCCGCACGAACCACACCTTATATTCCTGGTGGATTGAATTTATGGGTTTTGAACAACTTGCCGAATTGCGGGCGCAGCTCGCAGCGAAGGCCAAGCAGGAGCGCAACGCGAAGCGGCCGGCAGCACCGGCGGACACCGGCGCAAAGCCGACGTCGGGCGACCGGCCGTCCCGCGGTGCCAAACCGGGCGCTGGCGCCAAGGCCGGGGCCGGTGCGAAGGCACCGCATCGCGCGAAGCCCGCTTCGGCCAAGCCGTCGGCACCGGTCGATCCGGTCATCGTCGCGATCGGCAAACTGCAGCGGAAGTTTCCGAGCGCGTTCCCGAAGAATCCGGCCCCCAAAGTGCCGCTCAAGGTCGGCATCTGGGACGACCTGGCGCGCGAAGCTCAGGCCGTTGGCCTCACCGAGGCCGAGCTGCGCGAAGCCATGTCGACGTGGTGCCGCGGCAACCGTTACTGGTCGTGCCTCGTCGAAGACGCGGTGCGCGTCGACCTGCAGGGTAACGAAGCAGGGCGCGTCACGCATGAGGACGCGGCACGGGCACGCCGGCTGAAGTCGCGCCGTCCCGGCAAGGGCGCCGCGCAAGCGGCCAAGGGCGCACAGCAGCCGCCGAAGGCCGAGCAGCAGGCCGAGGCCGCGACTGCACCGCAGGCGGCGGATGCAGCAGAAGTTCAGACCGACGCTACGCCGCAGGTCGAGCAGCAAGTGGCCGGCAACGAGTAACGCCACCGCCGTCCGCCGCACGGCGCGTACCCGCATGCATGTCGCACGCGGCGCATGACACGACGGACTGACCTGCCTCGACGGAGGCAGGTCAGGACTGCCTCCCCCGGCGCTTGCCGGCCAGCACCTACCTATCCCGCGTCAACCAGGCAATGCAACCGGACGAGGCACGCTCGTCAATCGGGACTGCATGCTTTTCCATTTCCAGGAAAACGATTTGCATACCTTAATTTATTGGCGTCGTCGCTTGATAATTCGGTTTCCTGAAATAGCAATATCGGAATCGCCGGCCGGGACGTGAGCGATCTGGTCGGGCGCATCGCGACAGGGCGACGCGCGATAATCCCGACAGGCTCCTGATTGCACGACGCAGCTTGCATTTCGAAAGGTGCGGGAAACCCGCGCCCACGCGATCCGGAGTCGCGTCCACCGATTTTCAACGTCCATTCAAACCGGATCATGAACCCGAGACATTCCGCGATTCTGGTCGCACTCACGGCCGCCGCGCTGTTCGGCGCGGCAACACCGCTCGCCAAGGCGCTGATCGGCGCGATGTCGCCGTTCATGGTCGCCGGCCTGTTCTATCTTGGCAGCGGGGTCGGGCTCGGCATCGGGATCCTGCTGCGCAGGCTGCACAACCGCCGCGCACCGGCCGCGGATGCCGCGCCGCTGCAGCGCGCCGACCTGCCGTGGCTGGCCGGTGCGATCGTGGCGGGCGGTGTGGCCGGCCCGGCGTTGCTGATGCTCGGGCTGTCGAGCACGCCGGCGGCGACCAGTGCGCTGCTGCTCAATCTCGAAGGCGTACTGACGGCCGTCATCGCATGGGTCGTGTTTCGCGAGAACGTGGATACGCAGGTGTTTCTCGGCATGGTCGCGATCGTCGCCGGCGGCACGCTGCTGTCGTGGGTGCCGGGTCGGGCCGGCGTGCCGGTCGGTGCGTTGCTGATCGTCGGCGCCTGCCTGTGCTGGGCGATCGACAACAACCTGACCCGCAAGGTCGCCGCGAACGACGCGATGGTCATCGCGTGCGTCAAGGGGCTGATCGCGGGGCCCGTGAACATCGGCATTGCGCTGGCGACCGGCGCGCCGCTGCCTGCCGTACCGGTCACGGCCGCTGCGATGCTGACGGGGCTCGGCGGCTACGGGATCAGCCTGGTGTTGTTCGTCGTCGCGCTGCGCCATCTCGGCAGCGCGCGGACCGGTGCGTATTTCTCGATCGCGCCGCTGTTCGGCGTCGTGCTGTCGCTGCTGATCTGGCCTGCGCTGCCGCCGGCAACGTTCTGGGTCGCCGCCGCATTGATGGCATTCGGTATCTGGCTGCACGTGCGCGAGCGGCATGAGCACATGCACGAGCACGAGCGACTCGAGCATGCGCACCGGCACCGGCACGACGAACATCACCAGCACACGCACGATTTTGCGTACGACGGCAACGAGCCGCACTCGCATTCGCACGTGCATTTACCGATCACGCACAGTCACGCGCACTTTCCGGACATTCATCACCGGCATCGACATTGACCGCGGTCATGGACGGCGGACAACATGCGCCGCCAGGTGACCGTTTATGGGATGCGTGTCGCGCACTGGTTCATGACGTCGATGACGCAAGTGGACAGGCTGGTCGACGCGATGGCTATCGCGCGCGAGGAAAGCAGAAACCGAAATCTTCGCAGCCCGGGCACCCCGGTGCGGGGCCCGGCGGCGCGCCGAGCGAGGCCGCCACTTCCAGTGCGAGGAATTTCTTCCAGCGCAGGTGGGTGACGTTGCGCGCGGCCAGCGCGGGGAAATAACGATCGAGCATCGCGGATACCGCGTCGCGCCCGTCGAGCCCGAGATCGCGCCAGAGATGGTCGGGGCGCAGGCACGCATGCGCGATGATCGACGCGAGGCAGTCGGCATCGTCGCGGGCGACGCCGGGATTCGCGTCGTCCATCAGCCGCGAGCGCAGCGTCGCGACGAACGCAGAATGGTTGGCTGGTAACACTGCCAACGTGACCATTGGCATCAGTGCGGCGACGGGCGCCAGATACGGAAACTGCCGGGCGAGCAAGCCGGCGAACTGGTCGGGGGACAGCCCCAGCAGCGAGAGTTCGTTACGGCACGCGCGAGCCGCGATGAGCACGCCGAACAGCCGTGCGTCGGGCGTGTCGGCATGCGCGGCCGCCGATCGGAGCGCGTGCAGCGCGCTTTCCCGCGCGGGATCGAGCGCGGCTGTCATCGCATGCCGCCGGATGGCAGCCGGGCCGCGCGAACGCGCGGCACTGGGCGGTTCTCCGTCGCGACCGTCACGCGCTCACTCGACGCCGACGATCACGCTCGATGCCTTGAAGATCGCGGATGCGGCCGAGCCGCTCGCGAGGCCGAGGCGATCGACGCTGTCATTGGTGACGATCGCGACGATTTCGGCGCCGCCCGCGGCCTTGATCACGACTTCCGAATTGACCGCACCCTTCGTGACCGTCGCGACGGTGCCCGCGACGCAGTTACGCGCCGATACCTTGCTGCTGTCGACGTCGACCATCACGATGACCGACGATGCCTTGACGAGCGCGAACGCCTTCGTGCCCGCCGCGAGGCCCAGCGAAGCCGCGCTGCCGTGGGTGATCACGGCGACGATGTCGAGGCCGTCCTGCGTGTGCAGCGTGATTTCGTCGTTGACGGCACCGGGCTTGACGGCGCCGACCTGGCCAGCGAAATGGTTGCGGGCACTGGTTCGCATGATGACGCTCCGAATGAAGGCGGCTGCCGGATCGGCAGCCGCGGATGAATGGAAATGCATCGCCCAGTCTACCGTCAACGCAGGGACGCGTCGCCATCCGGATGCTATGGCGCGAATCAGTAAAACCTGCCACCGCAGTGCGTTTTGCCGCACCGGGGTGATGTATTGAAGGCGATGACGCTACCGTGGCGACTCGCCGTCCTTGATCGTTGCGGCGGCACGCGCGGCGGCGGGGGCGCTGCCGCGCGCGGCCGCCGTACCGTCGCCGTCCCACCCGCCGCCCAGCGCGAGGAAGAGCCGCACCTGATCGGCCGCGACCTGGCCTTCGGCCGCCGCAACCTGCGCCTTCACGCTCGTCAGCGTGCGCGTCGCGTCGAGATCGGAGAGGAACGACTCGCGGCCGGCCGCATAGAGACGATGGGTTTCGTCGGCGGAATTGCGGGCCGATTCGTACGCGGTGCGCAAGGCGTCCGTACGTTGCACGTCGGCCGCATAGGTCGCGAGGCTCGACTGTGTTTCGCGCAGCGCGTTCAGCACGACGCCGTCGAAATGCGCGAGCGCGCCGCCCGTCGACGCCTCGGCTTCGCGCACGCGGGCGCGCTGGCCGTTGACTGGGAACGACCAGCTGATCAGCGGGCCGAACGACCAGCGATTCGTGGTGGACGAGAACAGGTCGGCGGCGACGCCGACCGAGCCGGCCGACGCACCGATGCTGATCGACGGATACAGCGCCGCGGTCGCGACGCCGATCCGCGCGGTCGCGGCGGCGAGCTGCCGCTCGGCTTCGCGTACGTCGGGGCGGCGGCGCAGCAGCGCGGCACCGTCGCCGATCGGAATCGGCTGACGCAGCTTCGGCAGCCGTTCGCATTCGACGACGGCCTTCGGCAGGTCGGCCGGCGCGCGCGCGAGCAGTGCGGCGAGCTGGTATTGCGCGACCTTGCGGCGCCCTTCGAAGCGCGGGATGTCGGCCGCGAGCGTGCGCACCTGCGTCACGCCGCGCGTCACGTCGGTCTGGTTGCCGCGCCCGGCATCGCGCAGCCGCTGCGACAGCGCGACGCGCTGCTTCTGCAGCGCGAGCGACTGCCTCGCGATCGCCAGCTCGTCGCCGGCCGAGCACGATTCGACATATGCGCGCACGACGTCGGCGACGACGGTGATGCGCGCCAGGTCGCCGGCCGCCTTGACGGCCTCGCTGTCCGCGCGTGCGGCTTCGACGCCGCGCCGCAGCTTGCCGAACAGGTCGAGCTCGTACGACACGTTGATGCCGACCGCGCCTTCGTTGACGACCGGCAGCTTGTTCTCGAGCAGGTATTGCTCGGCCGATTCCTGCGCGCGCTGCACCGCGGCTTCGGCGCCGCCCGAGAAGCCGCCCTGCTGGCTCGCGACTTCCAGCGCCGCGCGCGACCGCGCGAGGTTGGCCGCGGCGACGCGCAGGTCGGTGTTCGACTTCAGCGCATCGCGCACCAGTGCGTCGAGCACGGGATCGTCGTACAGCTGCCACCAGTTGCCGGGCACCGCGTCGCGCGACACGAGCGTTCCGTTCGCGTCGTCGAGCGCATGGTTCGCGAGCGGCGCATTCACGTACGCCTGCTGCGGCAGCGTGTAATCGGGGCCGACGGATTTGCATGCGCCGAGTGCGAGCGCAAGCGGCGCGAGTGCGGCCGCGACGCGCAGACCGTGCCGGTTCATTGCGATGCTCCCGCCGCGCTGGCGGCGGCCCCGGACGCCGCGGTGACCGGTGCCGGGGCCGAGCCGGCACCGGCAGCCGGTTTTGTGTTGTCGTTTCGGCGCGTGTCGGCGTCGCGCATCGACACGGTCGCGGTACGGCCGGCGATCATCCGGAAATCGTCGGGCACTTCGTCGAGTACGACGCGCACCGGCACGCGCTGTGCGAGCCGCACCCAGCTGAACGCCGGGTTCACGTTCGGCAGCAGGTTCGCGCCCTGCGTGCGGTCGCGATCCTCGATCGCGGCGACGATGCTCTGCACGTGGCCGCGCAGCGCATGCGGCTCGCCCATCACGATGATGTCGACCGGCTGGCCGATATGGATGCCGCGCAGCTTGGTTTCCTCGAAGTAGCCGTCGACACGGAACGAATGGCGGTCCACGACCGACAGGACCGCGCGGCCGGCCGGCACGTATTCGCCGACACGCGGCGCGCGATCGTTCAGGTAGCCGTCCACGGGACTCACGATCGTCGTGCGCTGCAGGTTCAGCTTCGCGGTGTCGAGCGATACCTGTGCGTCGGCGACGCTGGCTTCGCCTTGTTCGACGCGCGTGCGGCTTTCCTCGACCTGCTCGCTCGCGACCAGGTTGCCGAGCTGCAGGTTGCGCGCGTATTCGCGCTTCGCCTGGGCCAGTGTCGCGCGGCGCTGCGCGAGCGTCGCTTCAGCGAGCCGTTCCGCGAGCGTGTAGCGCGCCTGGTCGATCACGAACAGCACCTGGCCGCGCTTGACCTCCTGGTTGTCGGCGACCTGCACCGACGTGATGAGGCCCGCCACGTCCGGCGCGACCTGGATCACGTCGGCGCGCACGTGCCCGTCGCGTGTCCACGGCGAGAACATGTAGTAGTTGATGATCCGCCACAGCACGAGGCCGGCCACGACGACGACGATCAGGGTGAGCAGGATTTGCCCTGCCGAGAGCCAGGTTTTTTTCACGTTAGGAAGCCACGAGATGGTGGGAAGCGATGACGACGGCGGCAAGCACGAACACGTAGATGCCGAGGTCGAAGATCGAACGGTGCCAGACGAGGCGGTAGAAGCCGACGCGCTCGAGCACGGCGCGCACGACGATGTTGATCAGGTAGGCGATCAGCATCAGCACGAGCGGGGCCGGCACGAATACGCCGAAGATGTCGATTTCGCCGATCATGGTCGCGGTCGGAAGGACGGGTTGGAAAGCCGGATCATGCGCGTGCTCCGTCCGAGGCCCGAGGCGCCTGGCCGGCAGCGGCCGGATACAGCGACAGACGCAGCCCGACGAGCGCGTGC